>JAUVAR010000193.1 GCA_030591625.1 Candidatus Zixiibacteriota bacterium | reverse complement strand
CGCTCAATTGGGAAAAACTTGGTCTTTCGGATAATTTCACGAGGCATATCATTGAGATCTTTTTGATTCTCTTTTGGTATCACGATATTATGAATACCCGCACGATATGCGGCAGCTATTTTTTCCTTGATTCCACCAACCGCCAATACTTTACCGCGCAATGTCACCTCACCGGTCATCGCAATATCATTTCTAATTGAACGTTCGGAGAGAACAGAAGCAATTACCAAACAAACAGTTATGCCAGCCGATGGACCATCCTTGGGAATTGCACCAGATGGGAAATGAATATGAACATCAAATTCAGCAAAATCAGCAAAATCAATTCCAAGGATATCAGCTTTGGAACGTACATACGAATGCGCCGCCTGTATAGACTCACGCATCACATCACCGAGTGAACCAGTGGTGATAATACCACCCTCACCCTTCATTTTTAATCCCTCGATAAACATCAGTTCACCGCCCGAACCTGTCCATGCAAGCCCGGCCGCACTACCAATTTCAGGTTGAGTTTCTGCCTTTTCAGGGATATATACCGGTGTTCCCAAATATGATTCTAAATTCTTTTCGTTGACAGTCCAGGATTTCTTGCGAGATCTGCTCTCGCTCTTTTGAAGAGCAATTTTGCGACATAACTTTTCGATTTGCTGCGAAAACTGCAGAAGACCAGACTCTTGACTATATGAATCAATAATCTGCGAAAGGGTTTTGTCAGAAACTTTAAATTCTGACTTCATTATTCCATGCTGTTTAAGCATCTTGGGAATAATATATCGTTTAGCAATTACAACTTTTTCACGCTCAATATATCCGGGCAACTCTATTATCTCAAGACGTGGCACAAACTGTTCGGGAATTTCTTCTGGACTACGAACTGACAAGACAAAAGAAACATGAGAAAGATCGAATGGAACCCCAAGATAATTGTCCAGAAATCTATTATTTCGACGTGAGTCAATTATATCAAGGAGAGCCATATTGACCGACGCATCATTTTCGACGTTGAAGTAATCAATATCTTCGATCAATATTAGTGGATCACAGGTTTTGGCGTCTCTCAATGTTCGGACAATTTTACCCGGATAGGCACCGAGAAAAGTTCGCGGTGAACCTTTCAACTCGGTTGCTTCATTCACACCGCCAACAGAAATCCTTATAAATTCTCGACCGGTAGCATTTGCAATCGCTTTTGCCAAAGATGCTTTACCAGTACCGGAGGCACCAACCAGACATAGAGTCGAGCCCTGTATTTCACCACCGATCAGTTTCGAAATCGAAAGTCTCTGCAGTATCTGTTCTTTTAAATTATGCGGACCATAATAATTGGTTGAAAGTATCTTTTCAGCTTCCGCGATTGTGAATTTCGCTCCACAGCGTATTCCCCAGGGAAGATTCAACATCCATTCAAGGTATGCTTTGGTCGCACCAAATTCGGCCGAGGCAGGCGATAGTTGACTCATCCGATCTATTTCTATTTTAGCCCGGGCAACGACATCGGCCGGAAAAGTATTCCGACTCTTAAGCAGGTTACGCATCCGGGCTGCCTCTTTGGCCTCGGTCAGGTCTTCTCCAAGCTGGCGACGAATCTCAGTCAGCTGTTGTCTTAGGAAATATTTCTGCTGTTCCTCTACGATTCGTTTCTTTGCATTCTCAGAAATACTAAGAACTGTTGCCACTCGATTTAGTTCACCATTAAGATAAATAAGAAGATTTTCAAACCTGCGTTGCAAAGAGATTGATTCGAGCAATTCTTGTTTGGATGCGAGTGAAATATGGAAAGCTGCCGCCACTCGATCACACATTAGCGACGGGTCTTCCTCATTGAGCTTAATCACGTTTGAAAGTTCGGGTGAATATATAGGATCAAGATGAGTGATCTCATTTACTATCGCAATCACATCATCAACTTTCTTCTTTATATTACGCGCTACAAATGCAGGCTGTTGAATCGAATTAGCTCTCACTCGAAGGAAAGGCTCAGTCTCAACAATACTTGAGATTGCAATTCTCCTAATACCTTCAAGAGTTGCTATCTTCGATCCACCAACACCATCCTTAAGACCGTGAACTTTAGTAAGCACTCCAACTTGATGGATCGGCTGACGATCCGGGGTAGTGACCTCAGAACGGGTATAAGTTGCGATAAATTCGAGCTTTTTCGAATAACAGCCCATGATAAGCTTAAGATTGTCAGGACGGCCGATCTGAATAGTTAGCATAGAATCAGGAAATAGCACACCTGTCATCAGTGGCAAAACAGGATATACTGTCTCAGAGTCACTGGTTACTATTGGAAGTCTGTATTTGCTCTTTATTATCATAATTCTGCTGCTTTGCAGATTTATCGGCCAAAGTCAGCCACTTCTGAGTCAATTGTGACTTTCTCTGCCAATTATTTTGTTCTGTATTACTTAATACGTCAAAAACAGACCAGTCGTTCCCATACAAATTAACTTATCGCACCCGACAAACCACTCGACTCGAAAAGAGAACGGACTTCCCAATCAGGATGCTTGCTCAAGCTCTCCGCATCAATCGATATTTTGCCGGGATCGATCTGAAGCCTGTAATAACCAAGACGATTATTCTCAATTATTGGCCATCCAGAATCAAATCCTGATGAAATTTCATTTTTCATACGATACAAGTAACGAGCCTGATTAAATCCTGATTCGATCTCCTCTTTGAAAATCCAACCAGCATCCTTGTTCAAACGTGACCAGGCCAACTTGATAAAGTACTTAAATGATTTTCCGGTAAGCTTCACCGGCAGACCGTTGATTTTTACCAGATATCTTTCCTTATCCAACGTACCTGGAATTTCGAGTGTTTCCGGTTCGCGACCAAGCGCAAACCCATTTAGTGCCATAACTCCACGCATCTCATGTTCCTCTTTAATATTTAAGGTTAACTCTACAACATTACTTACTTTACGTTCGCTAACTAACAGCTCAACCAATCTTTCATCAGACAATTCCGACAACTCTGCAACACTCTCGATCCCTTCACTTTGAAGCCTCAGAAAATCAGAACGATTAAGAACTGTCCGAAATTGAGAATGCAACTCTGACATCGAACTATCTAAGCCATAACGGAGTGAAAACAGATTTTCACGAAGCGATTTCACCGCCATGCTTTCCCCTTCCCGACCGCTTTGTAGTATCTGCGCAAGCGACGAAAAAAGATGCGCCGCCGTCTCACCCAGAGCGACTATCTGACCAAGATGAAGCTGGTAATTTTCTTCAAGCCTCTGCGCCGGAACCATCTGACACCAATCAATAAGCAGTTGACACCCTTTCAATCCCGCCAATTGCCGATATGAAACCGACGACCTGTTCTGACCTGGATCAATAAGATGGGCCAGTTCATCGGGTGAAAAGTCAGATTGCATATAGAAATGTTTAAGCGGTAGAGATTGTGAGCTTTCGGCTCGGGTCAGCATCGATGGAGGCATTTTCCAATGCGGAGAACTAAGAACTAATGCTAACCAGCCAAGCATAGTGTTGGGGTGCCTTTTTTCAAGACAACTCCAATAGTAGCAGAACTCCTCAACCGACAGCCCACTCACCGCTACCGCTCGCCCTTCAGGCGACAAACTTAAACAACGATCAGTCGATAAAAGCAAAAGCCCCGATTCGACTACCTTATTAAAGGCAGCATCAAACCTGCCCATGTCACCTTTGTAAAGCCTTCTGCCGAGGGCAGACTTTAGAAATTCAATATCTTTGCCTGCACCCGAACAGACAAAATGCAAAATCGAGTCCTCCAATGGCATTGCCGATACCTGTGGTAATATTGTCTCGGGTGAATCCGGCTCAACATACGTCTGCCACAAAACTTCTCGGTCAAACTCCGATTCCGCCAGAACTATCGCCCGACCCGGTCGATCCTCGCCCACCCCAAGCCGTCCAGCTCGACCAGCCATATTGTCAAACTGCGCCCGCGAAACAGGCACCAACCCGGGACAACCACCCTGGCCAGTATTAGCATACTGCACAGCTTCAATATAAACTGTATCAACCGGAAGATTCACGCCCATAGCTAAAGTAGTAGTTGAGCATAATGCCTTAATCTCCCCACCACGAAACGCTTCCTCTACTATTATTCTCTGACGTGATGTAAGATCAGAATTGTGAAACGCAACTCCGTGAGTCAACACCTGTATCAGCGAACGCATAAGATACGACGGCTCCTCTTGATTCAATTCAGCTATCGCTTTTTCCGCTCTCGGGAAATTCAGACTCGAGGCCAACCTGATCGCCATCCTCTGAGAATCAAGACGTGACTTCAAAAAGAGAATCGCCCCGCCCGATGATTCCTTAATCTGACCAGCTATTGCCGAAAGCGGATCATCCTCATCGAGTGGCCGAGCAAATGTTTCACAACTATCAGTATGACTATTATGCGACCGATACTTTACAGACCCCTCACCCGCTACACCCTTGAGCAGGTCAACCGGCCGTCGTTCTTCTATAATAAGCTCCGCCCCCAGCCACTCCACCAGCCGTTGTTCGGCATTCTGATCGAGCACAGCCGAGAGCGCCAAAAGACTCGGTCGCACCGGTGAGAGCATCAATCTTGTGAGTAACCGTTCGAGCATACCCCCTCGCTCCGAATCAGCGATCATCTGAAGCTCGTCAATTACCACCAAACCGATATTAGTCAACGCCGACTGATTTGCCGTCAGCAGAAGATCAAATTTTTCATATATAGCTATAGCCAGTTGATAGTCGCCCCGAGCAAAACGGCGGTCATTCTCAGGATGATCCGAAGTCACAATAATTGTCTTAATACCCAAATCATAATATGACTCCGAGAGCTGCCTGTACTTCTCCTCGGCGAGTGATTTGAGAGGAAACAACATAACCGCTTTCTGCCTGGAGGCCAAAGCACGAATTGCAGCCATCTCGGCACAGAATGACTTACCCGATGAAGTCGGCGCCGACACTATAAGATTACAACTCTCCCCCAAAGATGACTGCCGGGCCATCCGTTCAAGAAAACCACTCCTGAGGAGTTTGCGTTGTACCGGCAGAAGCGAATCCCCCTGGCGCTCTTTCCACCGACTCACAACCTGATGTGGTATCCCCTCCTTTGTCAAATCGTCAAGTCTCATTATCTCAGCCCTCATAGTTTGGATTAACTCCATAACAAATATCTCAAATCCTACAGACCACAGCTCTCATAACCACAATCGCGACAATACGAACAACCACCCTGATGAATCATACCTCCGGCACAATCGGGACAAGTTCCCGTATTCTGAAACTGAATCTCCTCCACACTGTCAATTTGCGCCATATACGGCACTCTGACATCATCTGCCAATTCTATCCGGTCAACCACTATCAGTGAACTCATCTCCATAAAAACAGAGCTGTCAATCGCCTGCGAATTCATTTGATCCATCTGCCATCTCTCCTATTCTTCTATTATATCGACACAAAACAAGAATACTGCACATTTGTGCCCCTGTCAAGTT
>JAUVAR010000206.1 GCA_030591625.1 Candidatus Zixiibacteriota bacterium | reverse complement strand
TAATTAAACCGCAACTTCAAGCTGTCCCTGGTGTAGCCGAGGTCAACAGTTGGGGCGGCTTTGAAAAACAGTATCTTATTATGTTCGATCCCGCAAAGATGGCACGGTACGGCCTCACAATCAATGAAGTGATTGCATCAATTAAGGATGATCTGGGTAACGTTCCCGGAGGTCAGGTTGTGCGAGGTGGTGAAATGACCCTGGTTCGGGGCATTGGTGTGGTCGAATCGATTGAAGAGATTGAGAATATTGTCGTTGATAGTCGCGAGGGTCTGCCGATCCTTGTCAGTAATGTAGCTGATGTTGTAATTGGTCATGAGTTACGACGGGGAGCAACTACTTATAACGGCCAGGGCGAGGTGGTTCTTGGTTTAGGTTTCATGATCACCGGGGAGAATCCTCCCGAAGTAACCAAGCGGTTAGCTAAGCGGCTGGCCGAAGCGACGAATGCCCTGCCTGATAGTATCAAGGTAATAACTGTCTATGAGCGGACTGACCTGGTCAACAAAGTTCTTTCGACTGTTGAACACAATCTTTTCTATGGTGCTATGCTGGTAATCGCCGTTCTATTTGCATTCCTGGGTAATCTTAGAGCTGGATTGATTGTTGCATCTGTAATTCCGTTGTCGATGCTCTTTGCCTTTGATCTGATGTCAAGAGTGGGCATTGCTGGCAGCCTTATGAGTCTTGGAGCTATTGACTTTGGGTTGGCTGTAGATAATGCTGTTATTCAGGTGGAGAATTCAGTTCGAAGACTATCTCAAGCAGACCAGTCTGCCAATCGTCTGCATGTTATTCGTGATGCCATTCTTGAAGTCAGAAAACCAACCTTGTTCGGTGAACTGATACTCATCATAGTTTATCTGCCAATTCTTACCCTTGAAGGGGTCGAAGGCAAACTATTTCAACCTATGGCTCTGACGGTTGTGTTTGTTCTCACAGGCTCTCTCCTGCTCTCGTTTACTGTTATCCCAGCTTTGATTGGCACTTTTCTGACTAAGAATATTCGAGAACGTGAGCCAGCATTTGTTGGCTGGTTGCGTCGCCTTTATGAACCAGTCCTTGATTATGCTTTACGTTTTCGGAATGCTGTTATAGTAGGTGCCCTGCTGATGATTGTGGGTGGAGCCATGCTCTCCAGCCGTCTTGGCTCTGAGTTTGTACCGAGATTAAGCGAAGGAACAATAGTTATCAACATTATACGGTTGGCTGGTATCTCTCTAGATCAAACGGTCGAGTATAATACTCAAATTGAACGAAACTTACTCGAAGCCTTTCCGGATGAGATTGAACATGTCTGGACCCGCTCTGGCACAGCTGAGTTGTCAACAGATCCGATGGGTTTGGAATTGTCTGATATGTTTATTTCGTTGACACCGATAGATCAATGGACAAAAGCGAGCAACCAGCAGGAGTTGGTAGCGGCCATCGACGATGAACTAGCCGATCTGCCCGGACAGAATCGAATATTTACACAGCCGATCGAAATGCGAGTAAACGAAATGATTGCCGGTATTCGATCTGATATTGGAATCAAATTGTTCGGTGATGATCTGTCGGTCCTGGTGAATCAAGGGGAGCAGATTGCTACGGTAGTCAAGCTAATACCGGGAGCTGCAGATGTATCTGTCGAGCAAATGACCGGACAACCACAGCTTCGGCTCAAAATAGATAGGCAAAGATTGGCTCGCTTTGGTCTATCGGCCCGTGATGTTCTTACTTCAATTGAAAGTATCGGAGGACTATCGGTAGGCGATGTTTTTGAAGGACAACGAAGATTTGAGTTAGTTGTGCGAGTTGATACTACCCGCATCAAAGGCCCGGAAGATATCGGTGAAGTGTTACTGGCCTCAAGCTCAGGCAGTCTGATAGGTCTTAATCAAGTGACAACTGCAACACTAGGTGAAGGTCCCACTACAATTACAAGGGAATGGAGTAAGCGTAGAATCGTAGTTCAGTGTAACGTGCGAGATCGTGATATGGGATCGTTTGTCGATGAACTCCGGGGTCGCCTTGATTCTGATATCTCGCTGCCAACCGGGTACTTCATCAGACTCGGAGGGCAGTTTGAGAATCTCGAACGTGCACGCATGAGACTTGCAATTGTTGTGCCTGTCGCTTTGCTCTTGATTTTTGGACTATTGTATTGGACTTACAAATCAACAAGAGATGCCTTGCTTATTTTTTCCGGTGTGCCACTTGCAGCCATTGGAGGTGTCGTAGCTCTTACTCTTCGTGGGATGCCTTTTTCAATATCGGCAGGGGTTGGTTTTATTGCTCTCTCAGGAATTGCTGTGCTCAATGGTCTGGTACTTGTTTCATCGATCAAACTGCTCCTAGCGGAAGGTAAGGATATTATTGCAGCAGTTAAGCAAAGCGCCTTGACCCGACTCCGGCCGGTACTAATGACTGCCTTAGTCGCAGCATTCGGTTTTATACCTATGGCTATCTCTACCGGTGTAGGAGCAGAGGTTCAACGCCCATTAGCAACAGTTGTCGTTGGAGGAATTCTTACCTCAACAGTTCTTACGCTGATCG
The DNA here is from genome assembly GCA_030591625.1 of Candidatus Zixiibacteriota bacterium. Taxonomy (GTDB): domain Bacteria; phylum Zixibacteria; class MSB-5A5; order GN15; family FEB-12. Next base: position 2,722 of record JAUVAR010000206.1, on the reverse strand, counting down.
TTCTGCCGGTGCTTTATATGATCTTTGGAAAGAGAACGGAATCAGAATCGTAGATGATGGAATCCGGAGTCGGTTGACTCCGGATTCTTAGTAAACAGTGGTTTTTATCAATGATAACGGTAACACTTCTCTTGCTAAGAAATTATACCAATAGAGGTGCATACACCGAACCAAAAAATGTCGTAAGTAACTGATAGATAATTACTTAATATCAAATTGGAGGTGGGGGGAATCGAAAAGGGGTGTTCTCGTAACTTTTTGTACCCCTTGTAATTACAGCGCATCTTGAAGAACGCCAACAAATTACAACTACTGTTTGATTTTATTTGGTTGTGTCTGTTTCAGTGTGTTTTACACTCAAGATGGCACAAATATGGCACAAGTTCAATGATGTACGTGTGATCGTTTTGAGGATGAATTTCTTTCTCTACACATTAATAAAGAGTCTTTAACCTCTTCCATGTCAGCTGGACGATTATCAGGATTTTTCGCCAACATCCTCAAAACAAAATCTTCCATCTCAGGATGAATACTATCAATAATCTCAGACAAGGGTTTTGGTTGTTCAACAATCTGTCGTGCTAACACGCTTGAGGTACCACCTTCGAAAGGCACTTTTCCGGATAAAAGTTCATAGAGAGTTATACCTAGTGAGTATATATCTGTTCTCTTATCAACTGAACTACCACTGCATTGCTCAGGACTCATGTAGGGAGGCGAACCAAGCACCGAACCAACCTGCGTCAACTGGCTAGATTGCGACATTTTAGCGATGCCAAAGTCTGAGATTTTTGGTTTAGAGGTACGCGATAAAAGTATATTAGCGGGCTTAAGATCGCGATGAATTATACCCTGATCGTGAGCACAGGTTAACCCCTCGACCACAGGTATTATAATATTGATAACTTCGTCAATACTCAATCGTCCTTTCTCTTTCACCAAAGATGCCAGATCACCTCCATTTACAAATTCAAGAACCATCCAAAGCAGGTTGTCATCTTCAATGAGATCATACACCTGTACGACATTGGTATGAGTTAACCGAGCCAGGGCTTTAGCCTCCCGACGAAATCGAGATACAAACTCATCATCACTAGACAATAAAAGGGAAAGCTGCTTAATGGCAACTTTTCGATCGAGAACTTGATCCCACCCACGATAGACAACGCCCATCGCTCCTCTGCCAAGCTCCGGTCCTAAAATATAGCGTTCAACTAGACAGGCCTGAGAGGAGGAGGCTTCTCTTGAGGTTGTTTGTGCTTTATCGATCAGTGTACCATGATCAATCAAATCTTTATTTTCGTAGACTGAACCTAGGTCTGAATTTGATTTTGAAGATACGACCCTTTCCTTTATTCGAGTTTTCAGTTCAAATTCCAGGTTCGAATCAGCGACAATTGCTAAAGCCCGTTTATAAAGTTTATTTTTATAAATCTCATCACTATGATTATCCCCTTCATTGAGCAAACGTTGAGCAACTGCATTAGCTTGTTCTAATCCATTAGGAATATCAAACAAAAAGCGCAAAACTGAATAGATGATTGATGTCATCCAAAGTAATGTCATGAGAATCGTATAGGAATACTCTTTAAAATTATTTTCTTGTTGTGTCTTTATCAGCCCAAAGATTTTTTTTGAAGTCTCGGGTGGAAAAAGAAAGCCGGTAATAAAATCAACTACGGCTGGAGCAGCAAAGACAAGCAATATCAGCAGGACCCCGAGCGTGATCTGTGCTCTATGAGCGGTGATCAGAATATAAATAATCGTAGCTGGCTTTTGAAAAGCGTTATGAGCGTATGGTAATATGTCTCGAACTTTTGTTATAAGTTGACGTATTCGGTCAATTATTTTCTGTTTATATTTTTGGGAGTTCATTTTCTTAGTAACCTTTGTTGGATACAACTCTTATTGCCTATATCCCAAAGAGAACAGCGAGCATCAGTTTAAACTCTGGAATATCACCAAATCCAAATCGCGTTTCCAGATTATATCTCTTCTTACCTTTCATTGGAATCTTCATACCTGCCACAAGACTTAGACCGATTTCTGATCGACCATCCTTACCATTGGAAGAATTAAGCAGAATAGTAGGGCCAACAGATCCATAGAAATGCAGACCTGTTTCAGGAAGATGGAACAGGTACAACCTGAAATCAGCATTGAGAGCGGTTATTGAGTTATCACCGAGTTCAAAATCCAGACTTGGTGCAAATCTAAAATTCTGAAACACTCGACCTAATTCAGCTTCGACACCAAGTACAAAACTATCCGAATCAAAATCGTATCCAGTTCTCGGTCCTATCACGGCACCTGCACTCGAAGAAAATGGCAATAACGCAATTAGGATTAGAAGTATTGTTCCTGCAAAAAATCCTTTAAATAATGATTTCAAATCAGATAACATCTTGTCCTTTCTCTGTCTGTAGAGTTTCCTCCCTACAAATAATTGCTTTTAGGGGGAAATACTCATGATATGAGATTATTTATAGTATTTTCGGTCAGTTGTTACTTAATCTTTATGATTATTGGGTTTATATCGATGGAGGAAGACTTAATGCGTAAGGAGTTAGGCAACAGATAGACACAGGAGATAATACAGTATCTTCAATTACTTGTTAACGTAAAAGTTGAATAAATACCAATGGAGGTGTATACACGAACCTACAATAACATAACTTACTGAACAGCAACTAATTACAAATGGAGGTGGGGGGAATCGAAC
>JAUVAR010000253.1 GCA_030591625.1 Candidatus Zixiibacteriota bacterium | reverse complement strand
TGGTACCTATTCGGGTGATGGAACAGTCTGTCTTGGTGATGGCAATGGCAACGGAGTTGATGATAGATGTGAAGATATCGTCAATACTGGTGCCTGTTGCTGGCCGGATGGAAGCTGTCTTGTTGTTACTCAGATAGCATGTGAAACTGGTATCAATCCGGGAACTTATCTCGGTGATGGTTCTGTCTGTATCGGTGACCTGGACGGCAACGGTGTCGATGATGCCTGTGAAGACCCAGCCCCTGTTTGGAAATGGCACCAACCGCCAGATCTCGAAACGACAGGTATGGATGTACGCATGACCGATCCAGTAATTCTCGCCGATGACTTCCTGTGTACATCACCGGGAGATATCAGAGAAATCAGTATCTGGTCATCATGGTATCGTGATCAATTCCCGAACAATGGTACACCGGCCGATGTGTCGTTCGTGCTCAGTATGCACACTGATGTACCAGCTACTCATGAAGCAGTACCGTTCCCTGAATGTCCGTTAACTGGTGATGGCATAGATATCATTGATGGTTTGCCTGCCGGTACAGGAATTAGTGGAGTTGGTACTCTTAGTGAATTCGATCAGATTGCGCTACAAGGTGGAGGAAAGTTCGGAGGTTCAATCACCACCTTCTCAGCTGTACTTCAGATAAGCCAGTCTGGTTTTGGAGCTCTTAGTGGTTTTGCCAGAACACTTCATGTCCCTGTTTCGGTTGAAGTTCATACTGGTCCAAACTCACCTGGTGATGATGTCCAGAGTTTCCCAACCGAAATGGTTCAACTGCAAGGTGAATTATTCGGTGATCCGGATTTCTGTATACTTAGAGTTGAGGCTGGCTCGGGCAATGGTCTGCCGAGCCCGGGTCAGACAACCCTGACTCGCGCAAATGGGTACTTCGATGTAGATTCATTCTTTGATATCACATATCGCATTACCTTTGAAGGATGTCCTGGTTCTGCTTTAGAAGGCATGACGGGAACAACTCAAGGTAATGTTAGAATGGAAACCCCTGAACCGGGTGGACCAGTTTGTACTACACCGAATATTGGTAAATACAGTTATCCCGGTGAATTGCTCTGCTTGAAGACAATTGATCAAGGTGACTTTACATGGGAAGAAGTTCCTGTGACCGAAGAAGACTGGTACGATCCGATGACCGGTCTGTATGAATCGCCGGGCGATCATAACTGTATCAAATATACCTTTAAGCTCAATCCGGGTGAATGTGTTCAGGAAGGTACGTTGACTGATCCGATAGTCTATTGGCTTGACGTTCAGGCTTATGTTCCAGATGAGAATACGTTTATCGGATGGAAGACATCTAAGGTGCATTGGAATGATGATGCAACCTGGAATGTTGGAACTGATCCAGTCACTGGTCCTTGGCAGGAATTGCGTTATCCTCAAAACCATCCGTATTATCCAAAATCTTTGGACTTTGCATTTGAGATTTCCGCTCAAACTGGATGTTGTGTTGGTATAACTGGTAATATTGACGGTGACCCACAGGAAATCGTTGATATTGGTGATTTGACTAAACTAATTGGTTATCTCTTTATTGAGCCATATACACCGCCAGTTTGTTTTGAAGAAGGAAATATTGATGGTAGCCTTGATGGTGTTGTTGATATCGGTGATCTAACTAAACTGATTGCATATCTATTTATTGAACCATATCCACTACCGGCAGACTGCCTATAGTAGAAGATAGAAAACCTTAATCATTAACCAAGCCACCCTCGGGAAACCGGGGGTGGCTTTTTATTGAGCTAGGTTTATTACAGCTTTATATATTTTCAACTGTTTTGAATTACTAATCTGCTTTTGCCGTTGGCAGTTCTTTCCAACTGGTAGTGTAGCGGGGGCTGCGGTTTTCAGATTTACCGTTCCATGGTCGTGTTCCACCCTGAATAGCATACTTGAGGGTACCAGATCCCATAATATCATTTATCACATCAATCGCTTCTGTTAGTTTGTTTTTTCGTTTGGTATTGCTCAGGTCAAACAGGGTTGTTTGTATCTGTTCGGCCGGAATAAGTTCAGCGAGCATCACCCCAGCTTTTTTGTACTTATAACCTTCTTTGAAAATTTTATCGACCCCCTGCATCGCATAGTGAATCAACTCAACAGTATTATTCATTGCAGCCGGAAGATGAAACACAACCGACTTGCTATACTGCTTGTCATTTTTGCTATAGGGGTTGGTTGTTAGAAAAACGGTTAATATCTGTGCCGCCAGATTTTGTTTTCTTAGTTTGATAGCAGCTTTGGTAACATAAGCGGCCACCGCCTCTTTTAATTCATCAAGTGATTCAATCTTTCGACCAAACGAACGTGACGATGTAACTCCCTTGCGTATTGGCGTACAGGTCTCAAGCGAAAGGCATGATATCTCTCGCAGTTCATACACCAGACGCAGACCAACTATCCCCATCTGTCTGCGGATAAGTTGATCATCGATATCCCGTAGTTGCAGGGCGTTGTTGATCCCATAAGCTTTGAGCTTTTTTGTGCTTCGTCCACCTATTCCCCAGACATCGGAAATATCAACCCATTCGAGTGCTTTGTCCATGTGGGGTGAATTCATCAAGTTAAACACACCATTAGCACGAGTTGATTTTTTAGCAATTCGATTAGCTACTTTGGCCAGCGTTTTGGTACGACCGATTCCAATCGATACCGGAATACCAGTCCATTGCTTGACGGTGGCGCAAATGTGACGAGCATATTCGGTCAAATCACCATGCTTACCCAAATGGTCGCATCCGCTAAGATTAAGAAACGCTTCATCGATAGAATAAATTTCCATCTCCGGCGTAAACTGTGACAGTGTGTTCATTACTCGTTCGGACATGTTGCCATACAGAGTATAATTGGATGAAAAAACAAGAACGCCATGTTTTTCAATAATATCACGACACTTAAATACAGGCTGACCCATGCCAATCCCCAATGCTTTAGCTTCACCGGAGCGCGCCACAATACAACCATCATTGTTGGAGAGCACAACTATCGGTTTATTCTCAAGCCTTGGGTCAAAAGCCCGCTCACATGATGCATAGAAGTTGTTGCAGTCAACTAAGGCAAAGCAGCGATTACGAGCATCGGTGGGAAGCGTGATTGCTGTTTCAGTAGTTGATCGCATAATTAGTATTTCTGATTACAAATTGAGAGAAATTATAACGAATGAAGAACAGTAGTAACGGTTCCCCAGATTTCAAATTCAGAATCACCATCTACAGAGATCGGTTGATAAGCGTCGTTCTCAGGAACCAACAGTAGTTTCCCTTTTTGTTTTTTCAATCGTTTAACCGTAAACTCCCCGTCGAGTATCACAACGACAACTTTGTTGTCCTCCGGTTCCAGCGACCGATCAACAATCAATATATCGCCCGAATAGATTCCGGCTCCAATCATCGAATCACCGGCAACACGAACAAAAAATGTGGCGGATGGATGCTGTATGAGATGTTTGTTTAAGTCTAATTGATTCTCAAGGTAATCATCGGCCGGCGAGGGAAACCCGGCCGGTACCGGTGTCACAAACAATGGTGAGGTTTTGGGCTGCGGTGCCTGAGTGGCCGACATTATAGATTCTTTGATTCGCCTGAACATTTTAACTTCCTAAAATTTCTTTACAAAAAGAGTAACCCAGTTTCCCAGATATGACAATCACATATTTAGTGAACGCCTGTGGATAGCGCTTATTCTATATCCTCACAACGATTTCCATGTTGCATACTAAAGAGCGTTGCTATTATAGTGAGACATATTTGATTTCATCGCTTACTGTTTGATTGCTTGAAAGAAAGACAGGGAAACAAAATCAAACATTATGACGTTGTAATAAGTATCTTATGGTGTGTCTAAATTTATGACAAAATCGTGAAACAGAACAATCTTTGTATATAGTAGAAGGGAAGATCGTATGGACAGGAAGAGGTTTATACATAATTTTAGTGCTCTGCTATTCTCAGTTAGTGTCGTATTTATTTTGGCAAGTGTCACTTATGGACACGGTGGCGAGGAACATGATGACACCGAGGTAAAGCAAATCGAACCAACAGACAGCTTAACCGCAAACCCGAACAATATACTCGATTCAATTTATGCTTTAGTGAACAAAGAATTCGCATCGCTCGAACATATATTTAAAAAAGGC
>JAUVAR010000271.1 GCA_030591625.1 Candidatus Zixiibacteriota bacterium | reverse complement strand
TGCCCGATGGACTTATTACCCGTCCAACTCTGTTCTGGCTCTATCATTCGAATTATGCCGGGGCATTGGATTGCCGGGTCGGATATCAGACATCTGGCCTGAACTGGTCGGCTGAGTATGTTGGTGTTTTGGATGAATCAGATACTAAGCTTGATTTTAGTGGCTGGGCATCTATTAACAATACATCTGGTAAGACCTACAAAGATGCGAAGCTCAAATTAGTGGCAGGAGAAATAAACCGCGCTACACCTCAGAGTAGCAGGCGGGGGGGATTAGATATATTTCAAACGACCAGCATGGCTATGGAGATGGCGCCTGCGTCATTCGAGGAGAAAGCATTTTTCGAGTACAGATTATATACTTTGCCTCGTCCGGCAACTCTCGCCAATAAAGAAATAAAGCAGATATCTTTATTTGATCCGGCAGAAGCGACCGTCGAGAAGATTCTGACTTATCGACCTGATAGAAATGCTAAACAGATCGAAGTAACGGTAAAGTTCAAAAATTCTGAAGAGACCGGACTGGGGATGCCTCTTCCGGCGGGTAGAGTCCGTATGTTCAAAGCGGATGATGATGGTGGTCTTATTCTATTAGGAGAGGACCGAATCGGCCATACGCCCAAAGATGAAGAGCTTAAAGTTGTGATCGGGAAGGCGTTTGATATTATTGGTGAGCAAAAAATCATGAACCATTTGAGAGTATCAAAACAGGTAGAAGAACGAGATATAGAAATAGAACTGCGCAATCATAAGAGTGAATCCGTTAATATATTGGTGGAGAAACAGTTTTACGGCTATTGGGAGATTCTCGAATCAAGTATAGAGTATGAGAAAAAGGATGCTTCTACGGTCAATTGGAATATCAAAGTGGCGGCTGATTCGTCGGCCCTCCTGAAATTAAAAGTGCGACATACTTATCCTAACCGATGAGTTTGGTTGACAATATCGAAATGAGAGAGTAAATTCCGCGCGATGAACAAGGTAGAATGTACTCTCAGGAGGAATAAAATCGTGAAGAGAATTGCTATTGCAATAATGTTAGGTGCAGGTTTACTGGTTGCTGTAAATAGTGTCGCAGCCAAATCTAAGAAAAAACCGGCCTCAGTTTATATTTCGTCGGCCAAGATTGAGATTCTTGCGAATAAGCTTGAAAGGCTTGCCACCGCAGAAGGATACTTGGATACTTTGGCGTTACATTATGGTCCGCATGCCGAAGGGTTATATTGGCATCGTAAGATTATCTCAGACAGGTTGGAAAAAGCAAGTTTGCTGGAAATGAAACGAGAGCTTTTTGCAAGACTGATCTCCTATAATGATTCGCTTCACATGTGTTGTGAAAGTGATGATGTGAAGAAGAAATATAGGAAGAACTGTGATAAGTTTATCAAAGAAGGTGACTCCACATTGGCTATGTATTGGCAGGAGTTGTACAATGCCGGGGTTGAACAAGCGAACGAAATACCTGATCTGATCAAAGAGATAGAGGCTGCAGGTGATGATCTTGTAGGGAAGAAGTATTACGAAGACCGTTTGAAGGCACTTATTGATACTTGTGAATACAATATGGAAACAGCTATCAGTATAAATCCCCAAAACCCGCTTCCATATAGAGGTCTCTCCAAAATACATAAAGCCAAGGGTGAGTTTGAAAAGGCTAATGAATGGCTGATGATGGCATTGGACAAATCCGAAGAGAAGGGTGATCTGCAGATAAGCGTAGCTTACAATTATATTAAGATGCAGGATTTCTGTGGAGCTATTCCATTTTTTGCTGCCTATGTCGATGGTGTTTCGCTTGAAGGACTTGATGCCGAGAACCAGAAAAACCTTCTTGGTACGATGTATAACCTGGCTGTATGTAATAACAACTGTGAAAAGTATTCGGAAGCATCGAAAGTATTTCATCGCATGATAGATATTGATTCAACGAATGTCAGTGCCGTGAGTGGTCTTGGTAACTATCATATGGAAATGGCCCGATGGGCCTCAGATTCAGCTAATGCTGCCAATGGTCGTGAAGATAAGGATGCCAAGGATAGTTGGAATGTGGTCAAAAAGTCACAATTCGATTCGGCTTCGGTGCATCTAAAGGCTGTATTTGATGCTTATCCTGATTCTGTCAGAGCAGCTGAGCAGTATGGTGTTGTCTCTTACGTTAATGAAAAATTTGAGCAGGCAGCGATAGCATTCTCACGAGCAGCAGAACTTTCTCCGAATGAAATTTCCAACTGGACTTCGCTTGGTGACTGTAATCTTACCCTTAAAAAGTGGCCTGATGCAGTAGCTGCTTATGAAAAAGTTATTGAGATTGAGCCAGATAATCGGCAAATTTTAGAACGCCTGAAGGATCTTTATGTCGAGACTGGTGAAACGGCAAAACGCAAAGCGATAATTAAGAAACTCAAATAATTTTATTTGAATAAATAGCAATCAAAGGCTGACCCGGGGTCGGCCTTTTTTTATATTCAATTATGACTAACAACCGACGCTATCTTGAAGTGGCGGTCGCGGGACCTCTGCGTCGCACCTTTACTTATCATTTTGATTCTGATACAGACCTGTTGTATCCGGGTCAGCGTCTGCTTGTACCATTTGGGCGTTCACGGAAAGTTGGCTACTATCTTGCAGACACGAAAAAACCACTCAAGTTCGAAACCAAATCGATAATAAAAGTTCTCGACGAAAATTCTCTTTTCACAGATGATCTATTCAAATTTACTCTTTGGATGGCCGACTATTATTTTGCCAATCCGGCTGACTGCCTAAGTGCTGCTCTTCCCGGACGACTGAAAAAACAGAAATCGATATCTTACAACTGGGCTGATTCAATTGAACAAGTCCCAGATGAGATGCATGGGATATTCAGAGCTAGCAAAAAACTTAATACCGCAGATATTAATTGGTTTAAGAATAGATCGGGACAGACAATTGTAACAGCAATAGAAAAAGGTGCGGTGGTTGAGTCGTTCGCAGGTGCGGATGATCCCGAGGGAGCGATGCAAATTAAGTTTGCTGTCTCTCAACCGGAAAGATGGAACGAGTTCTTTGGAACCCGGAAGTTCAAACCTGAACCGTTTGAAAATCTTAAATCAAAAACTGAACTCAAAGGTGATGGCTGGAGCGATCACTTCGTTGCGTTGGCAGCACGAGAAAAATTGCTTATACCTGTCGCTACTCAAAAGTCTGACGACATTCTTAGTTTTATAGAAGCAAAAGAGGATGTGACCAGTCTGACGCTTACAAAAGAGCAATCAATTGTTTACGAAGCTATTGCGTCAATAATCGAAAAAGGTTTTGGGGTGCATCTGTTGCATGGCGTTACCGGGTCGGGGAAAACGCTCGTCTATTGCCATCTTGTAAGAGAAGCATTGAGGTTAGGTAAGACAGCACTTGTATTGACTCCCGAAATTTCACTCTCCGGTGCGACGCTTGCCTGGTTCAGAGGTTTCTTCCCGGGCGAAGTTACAATTTTACATTCGGCGATGACCGAACGGGAACGACTTGAGAGCTGGCGAGGGATACGATCGGGGAAATATAAAGTTGTGGTCGGACCACGTTCGGCAGTCTTTGCACCACTTTCTAATATTGGTTTGATCGTTGTTGACGAAGAACACGACTCATCGTACAAACAGGATGATCCGGCTCCCAGGTTTCATGGTCGTGACTGCGCAATTATGCGAGCAAGACTTAATGACGTGCCAGTTTTGCTTGGGTCGGCGTCGCCATCGGTTGAATCGTATCAGAATGCACGAGCCGGACGATTCACATTGCACAATCTTACTGAACGCCCAGTTGGTGCCAAGCTCCCAGATGTAAATGTTGTCGATATGCGAATTGATAGAATCAAAGGTGAGTATGAATT
>JAUVAR010000289.1 GCA_030591625.1 Candidatus Zixiibacteriota bacterium | reverse complement strand
TATATTTCTGCTTATTGTGAGTTGGTTGATGCAGAACGAATGTTCCGCCTTGATCGCATCGTTCGTTTCTCTCCGGCGAAGCAATAATTTACAGTTTTTTCACAAATCAGTTTAGAATCGCTCACTCAGTTCTTGACAAACATGTCAATACATGATAGATTTAGTCCACAATAATATATTACACTAATTGCATTATTACTAATTTGAGGAAGTCATTGAGAAAAATAACGGCACTGTTCTTAATAGTCTTTAGTATTCTACTCTGTGACATTTGCACAGCTTCTGAAATTATCATTACAAATACTAATCCCCAAATTAGAACCGGCAACTCGATGCTTGATTTTATTCTTAACCAGGCAGTCACAAATACTGTTGATGATGTTATTCGTGAAGCACACGATTCACTGCTGAGATTTAGCCATCAAGAGGAGTTAGCCCGTGGCTTTGCAAATGCTAATACATACTCATCACATGCAGGTACCTTTCAAGGATATCAAAATTATTCTAAATTTGCGATTACCGTGGGAGTAATGGCAGGCGCACAGGGACCCACTACAGATTTTGACTATTACGATGGTTTGGCAAGTACAAAGTATTATGATAAGATAAGAGATCAGATCATTGAAAATGGAGACCTATACACCGGTGTGGCAGCAGGTATTTCATTTATTAATTTTGGATATAATGCAAAATCTCTAATACCGGGGTTATATCTAAACTTGAAATTTGGAAGTCTGACTCATAAATCAGATAATTCTATTAATAACCAGTATGTAAAAGATAATTATTATAGAGTAAAAAGCACTATCATTGGAGTCGGCATTAGATATTCTTTAGTCAAGCCAGACTCTGCCTCTTCACTTTTTAAATGGCGCGGGATTTCTGTGGGTACCGGTGTTACTTATCATAGCAGCGATATCTCATTACAATTAAAATTAAAAGAATTATCACGATATTTCGATGAAGATCAAACAGTTGAAGACATAACTGGTTATGTGCTACTTGATCCATCGATACTTCTTCAACTCAAAATCAAGACAACTACAATACCATTTGATATTGTCACCTCCGCAAAAATATTGAATTTCTTTAATCTAACTCTTGGAGCCGGTGTTGATGTCAACATTGGTAAAACAAATATTGGCATAGAAGGAACTGGAAACGTTAATGTCGATATTGTTAATGATCCGAACAATAATGTACAATCTATCACACCGGGTGTTTTTAATATTGTTGGGGGTACAAATGGGATTTCTCCCAAGTCAACTCGTGTACGATTTATGACAGGGCTGGGATTTAATTTTGGTCCGGTTAAACTTGATATTCCTGCAATGTATTACATTGGAGCCGGCGCATCGGCCGGTATTACGTTTGGGATAGTCATATAACTTATTGCAAAATTAGGATTCGATCCTGACACAGTAGTCGTTTATTGATTCGCACAGCCATTGGCGATTCTATTTCCTGATGGTTCCGGATAATTCTATTGGATAGCGCTAAATCGATCAGCTAAAGGCAAGCTGTGCTTTCGATACCAAGACTAATGTGATTGCATCTTGGTCAGACTGTTCGCCCCGGTCAGATATAGCATGCCACTCGGCTGCGAAAGACCGCCGGTCGGCTCAATAGTCACTTTGAAGGAGGCAATAGATGTCGGTTTCGGAATCGACTGCATTTTTACAAGCGCCTCGCCGTTCTCTTCGATATTGAAAACACCTACACTAATCGGCTGACCATCTATTTCAACCCAGAGTTGATATTCTTTTCCTTCGGGCGTCGGCGGCAGACGATAGAGATAGGCGACCGCGAAATCCTCGTCAGGATGAATGACGATCTTGGCGAAGCTATTTTCGTTAGGCGTCACACCAGCCAGATCAACAGTCTTGGTACACGGCAAGCCAAGCAGGTAGGTCGCATCTGTCTGTACCGAATTGTCCTGAACGAGTCGTGCGATTTGCACCCTGCTCGCCTCAAGTTCTGTTCGCGTATCTGACAATTCTTGTCGCAGAGAATTGACCCAGACCAAGAGCACAAACGAAGCTGCAATACCGATAGTTGCAACTGTCCAAGCGTAGAGCTGAGTCGGTTTCTTTCGCTTGGTGGTTTCAGCGACATTAGAACCAACTTGTGTGAGTATATTAGCACGAAGCGAGCCAGAAGGCGTTTGCTCAACCAATCCTTCGGCCAGATGAACTGACGCTTCTTCAACCTCACCCACCCTTGCCTGACAGATCTCGCACCCGCTGTCAAGGTGCAGCTGCACTGCATCATGATCTGGCTGACTAAGCGTACCGAAGACGTACTCCTCAATCAGTTCGTATGCAAAGTTGTGTTCCATAACAGGTTCGGCCTATACTTCCATAATTCTACGCAATTGGTTTATCGCTTCTCGCAATCGACTCTTCACCGTGCCCAACGGAATACCGAGTTGCTCCGAGACTTCCGAATGCGACATGCTTTCATAATACGACAATCGGATAACTTCAAGCTGCTTTTCACCAAGCTGGCTGAGGTTTTTCTTCACTATGCCTTCTTGTAAACGAGCGACCATATTTTCGGTCGGATCGCTTACTTGTTTTCTATCCTGAGTGGCAATCACTGCCTCATCAAATTCTGAGCTGCGGTTCGAAGATTTGTAACTTTTCGAACGAGTGCGATCGATCGCCAATCGTCTTGTAATTGTCACGATCCAACCCAGCGGTGATCCGAGGACCGGATCAAATGAGGCAGCATGATTCCACACCTTAAGAAAGACCTCCTGAGCAACCTCTTCGGCATCAGCCCGCACGCCCACTGTGTTGAAGGCAAGGCTATACACCAACCGTCCGTGCAGATCGTAAAGATCAGCCAACGCTTTGCTATCTCCCTGTGAGATACGCTCCAAGAGGATTGTATCCTTCCGGGCTGCGTCTTCGCGATTTCGGGCACTCGTGTTCATGAATTCTTAATCTACTACTATATACGAAGTAATCAGCTTACTCCGATCAGTCCTATTTTAAAACTCCCTCGGAAAGCGATGAGTCGATAACTCTGAGATATCAACAGATCGCCCTTATCAAGTTAAGTAAACAGCAATCTTTTATCGCTTGTTCCCAATTTGTTTTAGATGAATTCGCGAAGATACCCACAATCAGCAGTCACCATATTATAGTGCCTGGTGCAAGTTTCCAGTTTTCTTCATCCAATTCTGATCCGATCACTAACCCACTTCGTATTCACTCATGAGTTTAATAATCAAGTGGACCCACTTCGTCCATTAGACAAAACCATCTGACTATGCAGTTAGAACAAAAACCCTTTTCAAGGAGAGATTAATGAAGAAGATGAAAAACACCGCAGCCGCCATCATGTTGGTAGCATCATTGCTTATTGGCTCAGCCGCCACAGCCGGTCCGCCGATTCCAGACGCTTTGTGGGCCGATGGCATGCTATACCGAACGATCTTGACTCCGGCCGAACTACCGGCCCTGGGCCCGAAAGATGGCCTTTATGTCATTCCTGAACTTGCTGGTCAGCATGGAATTGCCGAATCGAAACCGGGCGATGCCGACTACAACGGTGGTCGCTGGCAAGTATATGTTTTGCAAGTCGTAGATGCCGGAGCAATCAGTGGTGAAATTATGAGTTGGGAAGAAGCTGAAAGCTACATCGCCAACGGTGCGCTGGCTTTTGC
>JAUVAR010000227.1 GCA_030591625.1 Candidatus Zixiibacteriota bacterium | reverse complement strand
TGGCGCCTTCGTACTCAGCCGGTTTGGTGTAGCAGGGTGAGCCGAGCATTTGATTCATATATGAATCTTCGGTCGCCGACTCAAAATTGCCAAGCACCTGGGGAATCAACCGCGCTGTTGCATCAATGATGACAGCCGCCGCCGGTTCACCGCCGGTGAGAATATAATCGCCGATTGAAATTTCCTCGACATTGTAGAGGTCGTTCAATCGTTCGTCGATTCCAAGATAGTGTCCGCATACCAGAGTCATTCGTTCTATGAGCGAATATCTGATAGCTGTTGCCTGATCAAACGGTCGTCCAGCCGCCGACGTTAGAAGCAGGACTTCTTTGTCGTTTGATTCTGTACTATCTTTTCGTTTCCAACCGAGTGACTTCAAACATTTGTCAATCGGTTCGATTTTCATCACCATTCCGCCACCCCCACCGTACGGAGTTTTATCGACCGTGCGATGTTTATCGGTTGCGAAATCGCGGAGGTTTATAATTTCTATGTCAAAGAGCTGTTTATCCAAAGCCTTTCCGAGCAATGACTGTCTCAACGACAGTTCAAAGTATTCCGGAAAGAGCGTAACAATTTCAAATTTCATCTGCAACCCAGAGGTTACTCAGGTTCCGACAATAGTTCGGCGCGGACTAACACTTTCGATGCTTCCACGTCAACACTGACAACAAAATCTTTTACAGCCGGAACAGTCAAAATTTTACCATCCTCTACTTTTACCAAGTAGATATCGTTGGCCGGGTACTGCTGGACTTCGATCACTTCACCCAGCAAGTCTCCGGTTTCTTCATCAAATACCTGACATCCAACAAGTTCAAACAGATAGAAGCTGTCTTCTGGCAGATCAACCAATTGGTCGCCTGGGACAGCGAGTGCTCTGTTTGTTAAACGGGCTACGTCTTCCTTGGCGTTAATACCCGCAAACTTCAGGACAGGTCTTCCACCGATAAGAACTGAGTGGTTAATCTTCATCTTCTCCCATTCGCTTCGATTGCGAACGAAGATAGATTTGAGTCCAACAAATCTTTCGGGGAAGTCGGTTGCCGGAGTGACCCAGATTTCACCTTTGAAACCTCGTGTCTTTCCAAGCTTCCCGACTGTCACATATTTATTCGAGTCAGACAATTACTCCAAAATTTCAAGAACAGTTCGTTGCCCGGCCCGAGCCGACGCAGCGGTTAAGAGCGTTCTAATCGCCTGAGCAGTTTTACCCTGCTTA
Source organism: Candidatus Zixiibacteriota bacterium (assembly GCA_030591625.1). Taxonomy (GTDB): domain Bacteria; phylum Zixibacteria; class MSB-5A5; order GN15; family FEB-12. The sequence goes on along the minus strand of JAUVAR010000227.1, from coordinate 3,418 downwards.
CCGATTACTTTCCCAAGATCACCTTCGCCTACGCGCAGTTCTAAAACAGTGGTGCGTTCACCTTCAACTTCTGTGATCGCGACCGCATCGGGGGCTTCCACGAGCGGTTTTACGATATGTTCAACGTAGTCTTTCAGTCCCTGTTTCCTGCTAAACAATCCCATGTTAGTTGCCTTCCGTGTGGTTTGAAATGGAACGTACTGACTTTTTAGTTAATTCCAAATTTGATAGAGAAGTCGTAATTATTCTGTTGCTCCATCTTCTTTTTTATCTTCTGCATCGGCAGCTTTTTTGGCGGCTTCTGCAGCAGCTTTTTCATCGGCTTCCTTTGCGGCAGCTTCAACCGCCGCGGCGGCAGCTTTTTTCACCTTGCGAGTCTTCTTGGTACGTTCGTCGATTTTAGTCTTTAAGACCATACCTTCGACATCGCCACCAGCTTTCGCTTTGGCGTACTTCTCCAGATATCCAACCTGGGTAAGCAATGAGCTGACCGTTGATGATGGTGTGGCACCTTCGTTGAGCCATGCAGCCATCTTATCTTCTTTGATATTCACTTCAGCCGGAACAGTGATAGGGTTATACGTTCCAAGATTTTCAAGGAACTTTCCATCACGTGCTTTGCGTGAATCAATTGCGACGATACGGTAGAATGGTTGTTTTTTCTTACCCATTCGTCTTAATCTAATGTGTACAGACAATCAGTTAACCTCCACTCGCAGGACTATTAGAACGGCATCATGCCGCCGGGGAGTCCTTTGAATTTCTTTTTTCCTATATTACTAAACATTTTTTTCATCATACTAAACTGCTTGAGCAGTTGGTTGACCGCCTGGATCGAATTACCCGATCCGGCCGCAATACGACGGCGACGTGAACCATCAATAATATTCGGGTTACGTCGTTCGTGTGCAGTCATCGATTTTACAATCGCAGTCATTCGGTCAACTTCACGTTCATCTATTTTCAATCCCTTGAGCTGTTTACCCATACCGGGGATCATACCCATAATCGAATCAAGCGGCCCCATCTTGCGAAGCTGTTCCATTTGGGAGAGGTAGTCATTGAAATCAAATTTAGCCTTGAGCAGTTTTTCCTGCATCTGTTCGGCTTGTTTGATGTCGATTGTTTCCTGTGCTTTTTCAACGAGTGAAACAATGTCACCCATGCCAAGAATACGCGAGGCGAGTCTATCGGGATGGAACGGTTCCAGGTCCGAAAGTTTTTCACCCATCGAGGCGAGCTTGATTGGACATCCTGTTACTTTGCGAATCGAGAGCGCTGCACCACCGCGTGCATCACCGTCGAGTTTGGAAAGAACAACACCGGTTATATCAAGACGGTCGTGAAATTCTTTTGCGACGTTGACTGCATCTTGTCCGGTCATTGAATCGGCAACGAGCAGGATTTCATCCGGCTTGCAGTTGCTCTTAACCTGTTCGAGTTCGACCATCAGGTCGTCGTCGATATGCAACCGTCCGGCGGTGTAGAGATTGACTACATCGATAAAGTTTTTCTCGGCGTAGCGAACAGCTTCTTTGCAAATTTCTTCAGGCTTTTTATTTTCAATATGAAAATGTTCAACTTCTATTGAGTCGGCCAAAACTTTGAGCTGTTTAACGGCGGCAGGACGATAGATATCGGCGGCAACAACCAACGCTTTTTTCTTTTTACGTTTGGCCAGCAAAGCAAGCTTGCCGGTGAGAGTTGTTTTACCCGAACCTTGTAAACCGCAGATCATAAAGACAACCGGTTGTTTGTCGAACGGAGCGATTGGTGCGACGGTTGTTCCGAGTAGATCGACGAGTTCGTCGTGAACAATTTTGATAATCTGTTGACCGGGATCGATAGATTGGGTGACAATTGTGCCGACTGCTTTTGCTTCGACAGCCTTTACAAAATCGCGCGCAACTTTGTAATTGACATCTGCTTCAAGCAGAGCCTGACGCACCTCACGCATTGACTCTTTGATATTCTTCTCAGAGAGTTTTCCGTGACCGCGTAATTTCTTGAAGGTTGCTTCAAGTTTGTCAGACAGGTTATCGAACATAATTTTATTTCAGCTGGCTGATCCTTTCAACCGATTAGCGCATCAACAGTTATCTATTATCTACCGGCACAGACATAGGCATGCTTATAGGCATACCTCGCCTAGGGCCGAAGCTGAGCAATATACGAAAACTGTAAGATTAGGCAAGATGTTTTAGTTTTTGCGGGAGGCGAATACTCCACTTTAGAAAACACAAACCAATTGAGGGACAACGAGTTACGGGGAAGACTAAGGCTAAGCCAGAACGATCTTACAGAGAATTGAAAATTGGGTGTTTTTAGGGGAATTATTGGATTAGGGTAGCTCACACTTGGGGTGGGTTCTTTGGGGAGAACTCAAGGCTTGTAGTCGTAGACTGGAGGGGATATAATGGGGGGGATAGGAGGTTCATCCATGACTTTATTGGAGAAAATTATGATGCATTTGTACAGACTTGCAATAGTTGGATTGCTAATTTTATCATCTGGTTATGCGGCAAGCTACCCGATTGGCTACGTGCCAACAAATGTCACTTTCCAACGAGTTTATGCTGTACGTATTGGAAATCTACAGGGATCAGCGTTTACGATTGATGTTGACAACAAACAGTATCTTGTAACCGCACGTCATCTTTTCCGTGACAACTCCACTTCACAGAATATTTCAATTTTCTTTGATACAGCATGGGCTAATATACAAGTAAAATTGGTTGTCCCATTGGTTGATAGTTTTGACGTTGCCGTCCTTGCACCACCATTCCAACTATCTCCAACAGCCGATCTCATTACAACTATTGACAAAATTGTAATTGGACAAGAAATGTTTTTTCTTGGGTTTCCTTCGATGTTACGCTCTATTGACAAAGGGCTTGTTAATCGAGGATATCCTCTTGCGTTCGTAAAGAAAGCAGTCCTTTCTGCGATAGGACTTGGTCGCTTTGGAAATAAAATGCTATATCTGGATGGACACAACAACCCTGGTTTTTCAGGTGGGCCTGTAGTTTTCTGGAACCAAGGCTATAATAAACAATGCATTGCTGGAGTTATTAGCGGATTCCGTGGAGAACGGCTTTTAAAACCGGATAACACCCGAACTCTCGTTCCTACCGATAGCCTTTTCGGAAATTCTGGTATCATATTAGCTACGCCTATTGACGTGGCACTAGACATGATTACTCGAAATCCTATAGGTGCAAAGATTGCAAAGTGATTACGGCTCTGGCTCTTATTTACTGTAAGCTTTTGAGACGCTTTTTGTTAAGACTCGAAAATGCCTTCTTGCTCTTCTTGCGTCTGATCGACCTGTATAGCCATTAAACGAACTGCCGTTCTGATTCGTCCTCTTGGAGTACTTGACATGTGGTCCCGCATTGGGCCATATTGATTGTTGATA
>JAUVAR010000259.1 GCA_030591625.1 Candidatus Zixiibacteriota bacterium | reverse complement strand
TCCCGGACAATCATTTCATCACAATTGGAGGTCAATATAGGATCGTCCTAAATCGTGAGCAACCATTTTTGCAAATCAATTAAGGATTCTCACTACAACTGAAATCTTTACTCAACTACTGCCTGTTCCTTGAGATAATTATCAAAGAGCTGCTCAATTTCTTCGACTGTTTTCACCAGATGCAAGAGTGGTCTTAATTTTGAAGCTCCCGGAAAGCCACGCACATACTGTCCGAGCTGTCTGCGGACCTTTATTATTCCTCTGACAGGCCCAATATTTTCTGCGTTGAGTGTGGCATGTTCCAATGCAAGAGCGATGTAGTTTTCAATTGATGGCTTTGTTTTCACTTCACCATCTGAGAGGAATTCTTTTGTCTGCCTAAATATATACGGGTTCGACATAGCAGCCCGGCCGATCATAACTCCGTCGCATCCTGTTTGTTTGATCATATTTTTTGCGTCCTCGGGAGAACGGATATCACCATTGCCAATTACCGGGATAGAGACTGCATCTTTCAAATGTCCGATCGTTTCCCAATTTGCAGCAGATTCATATTTGCCAGCTCTTGACCTGGCATGTATTGAAATTGCGCTAATACCGGTCTCTTCAGCAATCTGTCCGATTTCACGATAGACAGGACTTGATTCATCCCAACCCGATCTGATTTTGATTGTGACCGGGACAGCTTTGGCTCCCAGAACTACCCCTTCCATTATTTTCTGGCTCAAGCTTAAGTCTTTTAATAAAGCTGCTCCACCATTTCGATTTACAATTTTCTTGACTGGACATCCAAAGTTGATATCGATCAAATCAGGCTTCATTTGTTCGGATGTAATTGCTGCTGCCTCATGCAGACTGGAGGGATCTGCTCCAAATAGTTGAATTCCGATCGGTTGTTCATCTGGAGAGAACTTTATCATATCAAGGCTACAAGCCTGAGCACGGATAATTCCTTCGGCAGAAACCATCTCAGAAAAGACCAAATCTGCACCATAACGTCTTGCCAGTAAACGAAATGGCCTGTTTGATACGCCTGCAAGTGGGGCTAAGAAGAGATTGCCTTCGAGGTTTAAGTTTCCTATTCTCATGCCGATAATATAGTATGGCGCTCTGGTTCCAACAAGTACTGCTATAGCCCTACGTTGTAACCAGGTAACCACCAACAATTTACGAATAAGATTGATGTGTAAATAGTCTGAAAGGAAGAACCGATGGCTGAGATCATTGTCAAATTCGAAGACAAAGTCATTGAACGTATTGTCACTGAAAAGAAACGTATTTCCATTGGCCGTACTCATGACAACGATGTTGTACTTGAAAATCGTGGCGTATCGAGAAAACATGCTATGATTGAGTTCAATGAAAATGCGGCAGTTGTAATCGACAACGAATCACTCAACGGTACTTTCGTCAATAACCGCAAGGTTTCCGAAGAAGTCCTGCGTGATGAAGATACTATCACCATTGGAAAATACCAGTTAGTGTATCACAGCGCTTCATCTGATGACCAAAGTGAAATGGCCAACATGGATGGAACAATGGTACTAAACACCAAGAAACAAAAAGAGATGCTCGAGAATGACCGTGTTGAACGTGAAATAGTCGAGCAGTACGGTGGTTCAGTTTTAACGGGCGAAGAAAACTGTAACTTTGCTGAGTTCCGTATTGACCGTGATGTTGTTACGATTGGTAAGGCGAAATTCGTACATATTAAGGCTAAGGGTTTCATGCTCTCAGGTATTCAGGCCAAGATCGTACTGGAAGATAATTGTTATGCCCTGGTTAACCTTGGTAAAAAAGGGAAAACCAAAGTGAACGGTGAAGTTGTGGATCGTTATCTTCTTAAGAATGGCGACCTTGTCACAGTCGGCAAAACAACCTTTAAGTTCATTGAGGAACGTTAATGAAAATAGCTTTAATATCGGATATACATGCAAATCTGGAAGCTTTAGAAGCAGTCTTTCAGGACATTGAAAAGCAAGATGTTGATGGTACAATCTGTCTTGGTGATGTCATTGGCTACGGATGCAATCCCGTTGAGTGTTTTGAATTGGTGACCTCAAAATGTCGCCAAACCCTTATGGGTAACCATGAATATATTGCACTTGGTTTAATCGATGGAAACCAAATCAATGAAGTAGCTTTGGAATCATCTGAATGGACACGGAAAAAGCTTACCGATGATACGATGTCTGCAATAGCTGATCTCGAAATTGATACTCGTATTGATGGAGCCTATCTTGTTCATGCTTCTCCTGTAGAACCATCAGAATGGCGTTATATCCTGAGAATGGACGACGCCGAAGCAGCTTTTAAATCTTTTGATGAAAATATATGTTTTTTTGGTCACTCTCATTTACCAACGATCTTCTCACTCACTCCCGATGGGCATCTCAGAGGGAAGACAGGTCACGACTTTGATCCAGATCCAGATTGTCGATATCTGGTTAACGTTGGATCTGTTGGTCAACCACGCGATAAAGATCCAAGAGCCTGCTATGTCGTTTATGACTCAAGTATTGGTGAAGTATGTTATCGCAGAGTTGAGTATGACATTGAACTAACCCAGAAAAAAATGATTCAGGCAAAATTACCTGATATGTTAATTGAACGTTTAGCGGTTGGACGCTAAAGGAGTTGTAGCATCATGGCCAAGTATTCTTCATACGCTTTATATCTACTTATTTCTATACTGGTAGCTATTTTATACGTTAATGACTTCGGACCGGTTAGTTCGCTGCAACGATCGCTTGATGATATCCTTGTGACCGCCTCTGCCCCGGAAGGTAAACGCCCTAACATTGCGTTGATTATGATTGATGGCAAAGCTCAGGATGCTCATGGTAACTGGCCCTGGAATTATGATCTTATTGCAGACCTTGCTGCGGCGGCAGCGTCAGGAGAGCCGAAAGCAATTATATTTGATTTTGATCTTCCCGAAGATGCTGCTCAGAATTCTAAAGGGCATACTGATGTCCTTGCCGGGCAGCTTAGCTGGATCAAGAGTGCTGTCCTGCCTTATGATATTGCACTTTCGCAGTATCGGAGTAAAAGAACAAGTAATCCAAAAGATCTATTTCATAACACCCTTGGGGTATCAAACCCACTTGGGATTATGTCCGAGGATGCTTCTCTTCAAGCAGGAAAAGTATTTCTTCCGGCCAAGAAACTATTGATCCATAAACCACATCTCGGTTTTGCTTATTATACACCCGACGATGATCGCATTCTCAGACGTCACCCTCTCGTGATGAACCATAAAGGCTACTATTATCCTTCGCAATCACTTCTTGGTGCTTCACTCTTTTTAAATGTTCCGACCGATCAGATTGTTGTTACAGAACAGCGTGAAATTAAAATTGGTAAAAAACGCAAAATCCCTATAGATGGCGTTAGCCAATTCTATATCCGCTTTTCAAAAGACAATCCATTCACAACATATTCTGCTGCACAGGTGCTTGCTGAAGGTTTTGATTTTGGAAAATTGAAAAATAAAGTGGTTTTCTTAGGTGCAGACAGACTCGGTCAAACAGAAACATTTGTTACCCCGACCGGTGAGGAAATCCCGGCACTGTGGGTTAAAGCATCGGTTGTAGATAACATTATTAATAAGAACATTGTCACGCCGGCATCTGGTCTGGCTCTTTTGGACTTACTTATTATGTTCGTACTTGGTGGCATTTGTGCTTTTGTATTACCAAGAGTTACAATTCTATTCCGCTTTTCAATTCTTGCAGGGGCATTATTTGTGCTGGCCAATTTGAATTACTTCCTGGTTAGCTCATTTGGAATCATACCTCAAACACTCTTCGTAGGTCTTGAACTGATTCTATTTATGTTAGCATCACCTCTTTTAGATTCTGAACTTATCAAAGGTGAAGCGAAATCTGCGGCACTGATCAAAGCTCCAAAAGTTAAGAGTACCGAAGAGCAGGCAAAAGAAATGGATGAAGCTCCGGTACGCGAATTAGCGGACTTTGCTTCGGATTCTACTAACTTACAAACAAAGGCTCTCG
>JAUVAR010000248.1 GCA_030591625.1 Candidatus Zixiibacteriota bacterium | reverse complement strand
TTGCATAGCTGTCAGGTCAAATGGGAGTGACTTACGTATAGATTCACCCGATGCATACATCTGGTGATGGCTACTTGAATGTTTTGTAGGCATAAATTCAATGAAGCGAATGTCGATACCAAGTGAGTCGGCCATACGAATCATAGTTTCAATTTCATCGTCGTTGACCCCAGACATTACAACACAATTTAGTTTGACCTGTTTTATATTTTTGATTGCTGCGTGGATACCTGTCATTACTTTTGGTAACAAGTCAGAACCAGTTATTTGAGTGAATTTGTCGCGGTTAACTGTGTCGAGTGAGATGTTAACGCTATCTAAACCAGCTTTGGCGAGTGGTTCAGCGAGACGATCCAATAGTAAACCGTTGGAGGTGATAGCGACCTGCATATCATCGGAGAGTGATTTTGTGAACGAGATCAACTCAGGTAGTTCTTTATAGAGGGTTGGCTCGCCTCCGGTAAATCTAACTTTCCTGATACCTGTTTTATGCAACAGGTTGATTGCCTGAGTGAATATTTCAGGCTTGGTTCTTCTTGCAGAAACTCTCTCAGGGTTAGCAGGTTTGCAATAGGAGCAGGCAAGATTGCATTGGTTAATCAGTGAGACACGAAGATAGTGAGCCAGTTTATGCATTGCTGTTGTCTCCTTTTGGTTTTAGAGAGAACAGTTTAATTGCAAATTCAGCAACTTGATTTGTATCATCTAATGGTATATGGGTGGATGACAGGTTTGAACCATCTGGACCATACGTAGCAACAATATTAGTTATTTCCTCAGGTGATATCTGATTGATATTTCGAGTCAATAGGATTTTGGGATCGTTCGAATGTTTGTTTCCTTCGATCAGGCATAGATCAGAGTTGTGTTCAATCAACTCTTCAAGTTCTGATTGCAATTTGGTTTGGGATTGCCCAAACAGTGCAAGCTCCGATGAACTGACAGTTAGTGTCATGCTTGTGCCTGCCACACGATGTCGGTGTGAGTCTTTACCGGGAGTGTCGAAGCTATGATTGTGGGCAGTATGTTTTATTGAATTAACTTGTAGCCCACTCGCAACAAATATAGGGATAAGCTGTTCGATCAGAGTTGTTTTGCCTGAATTCTTTGCACCTATGATTCCAAGTTTAGCCATGTGACACTCCTGACTGGTCAAGGTCAGACGGGTAATTCAAATTGCGCCATTTATCTCCGGAAAATTCTACACTGCCTGTGCGAATATTTTTAAGGAGGTCACTCAGGCGGTAATTGTTGCTGTCAGCCATTTGGTAGAGCATAGGTAGAGCAGTTTTTGACCAGATACCGCAGAGCGGTTGAGTCGATTGATAACCTTTGTTATTACCATGAGCAGATTCTTCCACACCAAGATAGTCTTCGCCGTTATAGGTGAGCAGAAGCATGTCAATCAGTTCAGTTGATATATCCGGTAAATCTACAGCACAAATAAAGCATGTTTGATCGGGGCAATCCTCTAATGAGGCGATTATGCCAGCCATTGGTCCTTTGGCGCGGGGGGAGTCGAGAACGAGTTCAAAATTAGAATCTGTGAACTTAGCGGTTGATCGAGTAGATATCGTTACTAATTCAAACCGTTTGGATAAAATTGTATAGATCTGATCAAGCAGGGTATGGTTGCCGAAAGGAAGGAATAGTTTATCCTGTCCCATACGGCGACTTTCGCCACCTGCGAGTAAATATGCGCGTTCGCAGCCTGATCCGGAACGCAAAAAAGCGACCGGATGGCCGCATTTAGTTTTATCCAATACGGTCTCCTTTGCCAAACGGGCAGGCCGCACAATTGCTCACACGGCCGTAGAGTCCCCGGCGACCTGCTTGGGCCCTCCGGGGTTCGGAGATTGACTTTAATTTTTCAATAACTTATGTTAATTAAAATGCGACGGGAGCGCAACCGCTTTGACTTTAGTCAAGGATTGGAACATTTAACTCATGTATAGTAAAGCATACTAAGTGGACATGCAGGGTCCGCAAAGTCGATTTATACGAAATTGTCTCTTGAAATTTAGAATTATCGCACTTTTGGTCAATTGATTGAGTCTGTGTGCTCAGAATGGGATGAGATGTCGTACAATGTAACCGTTCCGGATAATCAATATTGGAAAGATCAAATCAAGTGTCAGGCAGCCTGTCCGGTTAATACTGATGCCCGCGGTTATGTACGAGCTATAGCACAGGGGGATTATGCCGGTGCATATCTGATTGCACGTGGTCCAAACCCGTTAGCATCTATTTGTGGGCGAATTTGTGCGGCCCCATGCGAAGTAAACTGTCGTCGTGGCGATATTGATAAACCGGTTTCAATCCGAGCACTAAAAAGATTCGCATCCGAACAATACAATAATGATGTCAGTAGCGAAAATGTATTAGATGTTTTGGGTAATATCAAAGCACTGATCAATTCACGAGATAATCTTGGTGCTGATGAATTAACTGCATATCCAACAACTAAACTCAATGGAAAAAAGATTGCGATTATTGGTTCTGGTCCGGCTGGATTGGCATGTGGGCATGATCTTGCGTTGTTGGGTTTTGCACCTCTGATTTTTGAATCTGAAAATATAGCGGGTGGAATGTTGGCGGTTGGGATACCTGATTACCGTCTTCCGCGTGAAGTGATTCAGGCCGAAGTTGATATTATAAAGGCTTTAGGAGTTCAGTTTAAGACTGGAACAACTGTTGGTGTTGATATCTCATTACCTGAATTATTTAAAGAATTTGATGCGGTTGTCGTTGCGGTAGGTGCAAAACGTTCCCGCAAGATTCCTATTCCCAATGTTGATCACCCCGATGTACTGGGTGGTGTTGAATTTCTCCGAGATGCAAGTCTTGGTAACAAAGTAGATATTGGCGAACGAGTGGTAGTGATAGGTGGCGGATCGGTGGCGTATGACGTCGGCCGTTCTGTACTAAGACATGAACCACTCGATGTTTCTCGTCAGGTGAAAAAGAGCGGAGTACGTGATGTCTATCTCTGCTGTCTTGAGAGTATCGATGAGATGCCTGCCGATATCCAGGAGATTATTGAGGGTGAGGAAGAGGGGATCACTCGGATCAACTCTGTAGGTCCCAAAGAAATCCTTGTAGAAAATGATAAAATAGTGGGTGTCAGATTCAATCGATGTCTTTCAGTATTTGATAACGAGGGCCGATTTGCTCCGACTTTTGACACGGATAACCCGATTGATATAGCATGTGATCATGTGGTGATCTCGGTCGGGCAGCAGATTGATTTGTCGTTTGTTGATTCAGCACGAGATAATATAGAACTAAATGAACGCGGGCTTATAGATGTGCAGGCTGATGGTTCAACTGCAAAAGATAAATTGTTTGTCACCGGTGATTGTGCTTATGGCACCAGGTTGGTAATTGATGCTGTCGCTCATGGGAAGAAAGTTGCCAGAACTATTGCAGATTCATTTGGTGAATTGAAATTAGAAGCAAAATTTGAAATGTCTCACAATGAAATTGTTAATTACGCTCGTGAGGCATCGTACGAAGAATTGAAACGTCACGAGATAGAAACTCTTGCACCAGAATCACGATTGGATGCAGATCGTCCGGTAGTGGAGTTAGGCTTTAGTGAGTCTGAAGCATCGGCTGAATCTGCTCGTTGTCTCGATTGTGGTGTTAATACAATCTTCAATGGTGAAGTTTGTGTTTTGTGTGGAGGTTGTGTTGATGTTTGCCCCGAATTTTGTCTCAAACTGACATCGCTTGGTGAGTTGGCCAAGAAAAACAATTTGGATTTAGCAACATTCGGTTATGATGCTGACGATACGGCCATAATAAAAGATGAGACAGCGTGTATTCGCTGTGCCTGTTGTGTTGATCGCTGCCCTGTGGGGGCTATAACTATGGAACGAGTAACTTTTTGCGAGGTGGGATAGTATGTCTGAAACTACAAAATCACGAAGAGATTTTATTACGCGCTTTGCGCCTGTGACGATGGTAGGGGCGTTACTTGCATGGGGAGGGTCGTTAATTAAGTTCACCATGCCGACTCTTTTGCCACAGGAAACCAAGAAGATCAAGCTTGGTATGCCCCAGGATTATCCATCAGGAACGGTACGTCAGTTTGAAGAGGATCGGGTTGTGCTGTTCTCGGTTGATGATGGGATGTATGCAATCTCTACAACCTGTACGCATCTGGGATGTGTTGTAACATGGTCAGGTCGTGGTTTTGAGTGTCCGTGTCATGGATCAAAGTTTGGCAATCAGGGTGAAGTGACCAAAGGTCC
>JAUVAR010000198.1 GCA_030591625.1 Candidatus Zixiibacteriota bacterium | reverse complement strand
ACTACATCGGCATGACAATGATAGCATCCCAACCCAACCGTTGTAACATGAAATTGATGTTTCCATTCGAGCGATGACGGATCAGCACCTACATCGTGACAACTTCCGCACTCAGCCTGATTAGTGCCTGTCCACTCAGGACTATTATCACTAATTCCGCCGGTGAAACCACCATGACAATAAGTGTCAGCACACGTTCCGGCTTCACGATCCCATACAGCTATACCACCATCGGAAATTCCATGCCAGACAATCTCAGCGACAGAATCTGTCACTGGGCCTGTCCCAACAATAAATGAATCGTAATGCCCTGAATCGCTTGTCAACGCCGGAACTTTATGACAGGCGTTACATGGCACAGCACCGGCCAGAGATGTGTTTGTTAAATGTGCCGTGTGAGCACCAACAGCACGTGTAGTATCAGAGCTTTCATCTCGTAATCCTGTTGGTGGAGCACCTGTTAAGTTGTCGTCCCCCCCATGACAAACTGTGCACGCTCCAGATTCTAAATGACATGCCGAACAAGAGACCTTAACTTTACCACCATCTAAGTTAAGTCCATGACATTCCTTGCATGATCCAGCACCACGAGCGAGAACTACCGTTCCATGAAAATCATCAGAACTACTATTAGACCATTCTTTAGGATGTGTGTCAGAAAGAGTGGGTTTGGCTCGTCTCGATTCACATCCGAATGCTATAATGGTTGTTAACAACAAACCAATGAATAATCTCATTGAAACAATTCGCATCAGTCTTCATCCCCGTGACAATAACCGCAAAAACCTTCACCGGCCTGACGTGTATCTGTATGGCATCCAAAACAAAACGAGCTTCTCTCCTCATGCCAACTTCCTTCACTGTCAAAAACTGACGGGTCAGGATCATGTATGGGATTATCCTGTCCATTGATCTGGCCATCAAAATCAGTATGACATCCGATTCGTGCACAAGTTGGGTCAGCAGCATCATGACAGGCAGCACAATTTTCAATATCGTTGCGAGCAGCTTCGCCATGACGTATGCTCCAGGCAGCAGTTGAATGCTCAAGCGGCATACGATTCTCTCTTAAATGACAGTCATTACAAAAGAGTGTTAGATCATGACAACCGGCACAATCAAATGTTTTCCCCTTTGCTTGCAGACCATGCGTGAATTCAAAATTCAGATCATGCGCCTGACCAGTCAGGTTATCTCCCTGATGACAATTGATGCAGAAAGATTCACGGGTATGGCAACCATAACAATATTTTTGATCACCGATAGCTTTGCTGCTATGATCGTTGTTCCATCCAGTTGGATGCAAATCGGCTAGCGTGACATCATTCCCATGACACAGATTACAATCTTTAGATGCCTGAGAACCATCGTGGCAAGACATACAAACAACCATCGCCGGGAAATTATGATCACCGGTTGTTTCGGACTGTGATATTTTTGTATGACATTTGTCACACTGCAAATCTCTATTTAAATGTCCGGCATGATCGAAGCTGACACCTCGTTCGACATCGACCGGAGCTTCCGGTTCATCGGCCACACGATGACACATGCCACATTCTTCATCATCTTCAACATCATGGCAGGATGAACATTCATCCATCGTTGGCAGGTTGCGATCAGATGCATCACTACTTTCAGATATATCGATATGACAGGCATCGCATTCAACTTCCTGTTCAATCACATGAAATTGATGCGAGAAAATTAGCGGTGAAGTTGTATCAGAATCGTTCGCCAAAGATATCAACGCAAAAGATGAGAGTAATAATCCGGCAATAAGAATTTTATATATCATCCTTTGCATCAATTCCCTCCCCCACTTTGACCGATAGCAAATCGTTTAATAATGTTTAAATAAATCCGAGTATCCGATTCGCTGATGGCATTACGCAGGTACTGTCCTTCAAAGCGTGTCTCCCAACCATTGCCGAATCTTCTATTGATACCAATGGCCGACGAATAAGCATCGTTTAAATCATTCTGCAAATCCTGTACTTTATAACGACCAAGGTTAGCACGGAAATACAATTCCATCTTAGGTTGCAGTTCAATTTGTCCAAATCCTGTTATGCCTTTAGACTCTGTACCATATCCTGTTTGATTATAAATTGATAACGACCATTGTTGTTTGGCAATACCAATAGAAAAATAGCGAGTGTTATAATCGTCGGTAGCTCCGAATCGTGCGCTTCCCGTCAAACTCATCAAAGAATTTATCTTATGCCTTAAATTGATTCTGAAATTTTGATAATCGCCACTTTGAATAAGTGCAAAGATCGAATTTTCTCTAACCGACGGCTGTCTCTTTAGATATTCAACCGAGATATAATTTTTAACAGTAGTAAATGACACCCGACTACGCAGTTCGGCAAGATTCATTTGAACGACGTTCATCGTCCCGCGCATATAAACATTCCATCGGTTCAGGCGATGACGATAATCAATCCCAAGCCGGTGACGCATCAATTCTGCTTCCGACTTTTGATAAAGATGATTAATACCAATTTGAATGCTTGGTCTGACACGAATACTTAGCCGCCCACCTAATGTCGTATAATCACCGAATGATCTAATCTCTTCGGTGTCGAGTCGATTGACCGAACTGCCTCCGAACAGATCAAGCCGAATCTTTTTCATTGGACGCAAAACAATTCGCACACCATCAATTGTTACACTTCCGGCAGAGTTGTAAACAAACTGCCGCCCAAATGAGATATCTGCATAATTTCGAAATGTCTTAATTCTCAGGTATGAATCATAAATTCGGAATTTGCTTTGCCCTGTCACACTCCCTGAATACGAAGTAGCCCAACGGCTGAACGAATGAAACGATAGCTGCCTGACTTTTTCACCACGATAAATAATTGCATTTAATCTTAATGATTCATACGGTCGGGCGTAGGTAACATCATCTTCTGACCAGACATAAAACTCAGATGAAAGTCGTCCGTTCAGCTCGATAGCGTTGGTCGGTATAGCAAGCAGACTGCTTATAAGCAACAATAAGCAAATTGCTTCAATGGCCGACTTATGCCACTTGCTCCATTTCCTCTCTCTCGCTGTCATAACCAAAAGTTAAATAAATTTGGACGTCGAGAGAAAGTTTTAACTTTAGTAAATCTGCTAAATTGTAGAACAATTAGATTCTATTATTGGACTGCTGTTCTTGCCTCAAGCTCTTTGACTGCTGGTTCAAGCTGTTCTGGCGCATGCCATTCTCCGGATGTAAGACGATTTAATTTTACTCGTACCGAACTAAAAGCAAGGTATCCGGCGGGAAGAATCAAAAGCAAAATAAGTGTTCCAAAGATCATCCCATACGCAACCGAGAGAGCCATTGGAACCAAAAATTGCGCCTGACGGCTCGTTTCCATGATCAATGGTGCCAAACCGAGCGCAGTCGTAAAAGTAGTCAATAGAATTGGGCGAAGCCTGGAAATACTTGCGCTGTAAATTGCATCAAAAACCGACATGCCTCCCCGAAGATTTCGATTGATCTTATCAACCAGCACAATACTATCATTAATAATAATACCAGACAGGGCAATAACACCAACTAACGAAAGCATACTCACTTGTAATCCATGAATCCCATGACCCCAGATTGCACCCAGCATACCAATTGGAATCAAAGAGAAAATAAGCAGGGCCTGAGCGTATGATCTGAAAACAAGAACTACCAAAATGAACATACCTAAAAGAGCTAACGGAAATGCTATCATCATCGAATTCTTCATTTTGACCTGATCGCGCGATTGTCCGCCAAACTGAGCGGTAACTCCAGTAACCTGAGAAACTACCCTCGGAAGCACATCCTCTCGAATCTGAGCAAGAATAGGTGGGAGATCAGTTGTTACATCGGCCTGACTCGCTTCCACTTTCACTTCACGCTTACGGTCGAGATGATTGATGGCAACAATTCCACGCTTGATATCATAAGTCGCCAATTCCGAAAACGGATAGGCACCCTCAGAAGTTCTTATACGCATTTGGTCCAAAAATCCAAGCGCTGAGCGATCTTCTTCACGATAACGAACCCAAACTTTTATTTCATCCCGACCACGTTGAACTCGCTGTACTTGTTGACCAAAAAAGCCCTGACGAACCTGTCCTGCGATATCGGTAAGAGTCAGACCTAACGCATGAGCTCTTGGCTTTAGTGTGATATTCAGCTCACGTCTTCCCGGTCGATCCGAATCGGTAACATCTTTGAGCGTCCCAAAATCTTCAAGCTCTCTAACCAGCAGTTTTTTAGCCTTTTCCAGTTCAAGATGATCAGTACCAAGTAATGAAATCGAAACAGCTTTACCAAAATGACCTGCTCCACCAAATGTTATATTTTGAACCTCTGGTAATGGTCCTACTTTTTTTCTGATACGGTTAGAAATCAAATAACTGTCCATATCACGAGCTTCACCTTCTAAGAGCTGGAGAGTCAACTGTCCGGTATGTGATCCAACCTGCCCCAAATTGCTCGAACCGATATCACGTTTTATTCCCAGAATAATATCAAGGCCATCTTCACGTTCTGATTTAATCTCATCGTTGACCGCCCATGCTGCCTGTTCAATACGAACCAGGAGAGAATCTGTGTCCGCTTCCTGTCGTCCCGAGACAAGAGCAATATTTATTGGAATCGTATCACGATCAATGAAAGGGAAAAATGTCATCCCAATTAAGCCGCCACCCATCAGACCAATTGTTAAAAATATTGCAGCTAATGGTGTGACCAGAGTGACCCACTTATTGTTAAGTGCAAATTTCAATACGCGCGCATAAATGTTATGAGTGAGATATGCTATCCCGTTCTCAACTTTCTTTCTCATAGGAGAGCTTTCTTGCTTGCTCGCAAGCCCTTTCGAATGAGCCAGATGCGACGGAAGAATTACAAAAGCTTCAAATAATGAGAAGATCAGTGAAGCCATTACAACTACAGCCATCTGCCACATGAATTTCCCCAACATGCCATCAAGGAAAAGAAATGCAAAAAAGATAATCACCGTCGTAAGTACAGAAGTTGCCACCGGTGCTAGCACTTCAAGGGTACCATCAATAGCCGATTGTATCGCACCTTTTCCACGCTCATAATGAGCAAAAATATTTTCTCCTACTACAATCGCATCATCGACTAAGATTCCAACCACCAATATCATACCAAAAAGAGAAATGACATTTATTGTCAGCCCCATAAAATTGGCGATGATAAACATGCCGGCAAACGAGAATGGAATACTAACCGCCACCCAGAAGGCAAGTCTCAGATTTAAGAAAATCCCGAGCGAGACTACTATTAGAAGCAGACCTATTACACCGTTCTTGGTTAACAGAGCAATCCTCTGCCTTAACGGTATTGTGCGATCATCTAAAATTTTCGCTT
>JAUVAR010000102.1 GCA_030591625.1 Candidatus Zixiibacteriota bacterium | reverse complement strand
ATCGTATCATTTCCACCAACTCTTTCAAACTCTTTTTCCTGAAGAACACGAAGAAGCTTGGACTGAGTTAACATTGAGGTATCACCGATTTCATCTAAGAACAATGAACCGGAATCAGCCTGTTCGAATTTACCAATCCGCTTGTAATAGGCACCCGTAAAAGCACCCTTCTCATGTCCGAACAACTCAGACTCAAGAAGTGTCTCAGGAAGAGCAGCACAATTAACCGAAAGGAACGCATTGGTTTTACGTTTGGAGTTACGATGAATCGCCCTTGCAACTAATTCTTTACCGGTACCAGATTCACCAAAGATAAGAACGGCGGCATTGGTTTTGGATACTTGACCGATAAGTTTTGCAATTTCAACGATCTCAGGTGACTTGCCGATAATTTCGCCATAACCATGCTCATCTACCGGTTCTATTTTCGGAACACGAACTGCTGGAGCAGATATTGGGGCTTCACGTCCACAAGCCTGGTTAACGGTATCAATAAGCTTTTCTATTTCAAACGGCTTGGTTAGATATTCGTATGCACCCTCGCGCATCGCTTCCATCGCATTTTCGGTGGAAACAAACCCAGAGATCATGATGACAGGAACTTTGTCCTTGGTCGATTTAATTTGCTTGAGCACATCGAGACCTGAGAGAGTGGGCAAATTAACGTCAAGCATCACAAGATCGACATCATTATGCTCACTGAGGTAACGGCTCACATCGGTCCCGTCCTCAAGGAAATTAAATTTGTATTTGTCGTTGTCAAATAAGTTTGCTAATGACCGGGATACTTCCCTGTCATCATCAACCAATAAAATATTCTTCATCTTTACGCCTTTGCGGTATGATTCTTTTATCGACGAAGAACAATTTTAATGAAGTAGTATTTCGATAATTCCCTATGAAATAGCGACTTTTATGAGAATTAGAATTATTGATCTCTGCACCGTTTGAACAAACCTGTGCAAAATTCTGACAAACTGGAAACTAAATGTTTCTCAAAGGTTCAAAACGGAACAATCATGAAACTTATGATTGGAGTCTATTATTAATTTGATTTATTTGAAATTCAGCTTTTACAGCTCACGATTATCATTTAAGAACCTGACTGTCGATCCAATCCAGAGAAAATTAGCAGCAACTTCCGAAGCAAGTCCACAAGCGACAATAATAACCACTAAGGAAGGTTTGAAATCCTGCACGATACGGATCGAGTAGCCTGCAAGTATCGAAAAGAAAAGCGGGAACAACAAAATTAGCCCGGCAAGGAATATACAGGTGAATGGATTCCTGACAAATATACCAAGAGAACGAGATAACGCTTTAAGAACGGAATCACCTTTAATTGCTGCTGCCGGAATCGAGAACATAAATAACGACAGGATGAACACAAACACAGACGGCAACACAACCGTATTGAAAACGAACATCCGCCTGGCTCCATCCAATACAGGATGGAACAAAATTGGCAGTAACTGACCTGCTAAGATCATTAAAACATTTACAACCAGCCATATCAGAAAAAAGCGAGGCCATAATTTTAGTAGAGAAGGTTTCTCAGAGCTCCCATAGCCTAACCTATTGTTAAACTTTATAGCTACCAGCCCAAGAACCAATCCCTCAAAGAAAAAGCTGACTAAGAATTTTGCCCAGCCAAATACATCCGGTAATAGATATAAATGATATGGAAAACGCCCAAATGAACCGGCATTTTGAGTTCCGAAGACAAGATCCAAAAACTCGGCCCAAACCATAACCGGACTCATGAATAATGGCATCGAAACATTATTGAGAGCAAACAATATTCCTAAATTAACAGCAAACAATAACGTTAGTGGCCACCAGACAGATATCGCCACAACATCTTTTAATACTTCAAGGTGTACAGAAATAAATCTGTTTATTCGATCAATTAGTGTCAATGGTTAGCACCTATTTTACTATCATTAATGTATTGGAGCCAGTAAAGGCATCATGCTCATCATATACATAAACACGATACCATGCAGTATCCATACTTGCAGGAATAAAATCTTCAATCGAGGTCGTTGACTTAGAATTGATAAGTCCTACGAGGATATTTGATTCAGTAACAACATTTGTATTACTCCTGAATATTCGATATGAATCAAAATCAGTATCATTATTCGTTGACCAGGAGAGCAAAGAAGTCGATCCATCGGCATCAAGAGAACCTGCCAACACTACTCCCTGCGGAGATACGTTCACTAATGTCGAAGCACTCATTACGTTTGATGTCGTATCACGACCGATTCCATCACGAACAAATACAGCATAACTGTACAAAGTAGAATGGTCCAGATCAGTATCAATAAAACTTGTTGTAGATACATTTGCAATAGTCGTTACAAGACTCGAATCCTCGGTAACTGTGCTTCCTTCACCCCTAAAGATGCGATACGAAAGAAATTCTGACGAAACCGACTTGCTCCATAGAAGATTCATCTCAGAAGTAGAAATAGCCTCAACAAGAATAAGCTCCACCGGCAAATTAGGGCTTTGAATACTCAAAAGTTCATCGGCAGAAATTGTTACAGGAGTGTTGCCTGCCTCATCTCGAAAAGAACCGGTTACGATAGCATCAGAGACAATCATCCCGAGTGGTGTTACATAAATCCCCGTAAACAAATTATCATCAGCCGACAAATCGGCACCAAAACCGTCATTATACAAAGGGATCATAGTTACAGGTCCAAACGAAACAGATGCATCACCATCATTTTCACCTGCATCAAGAATAAATGTTATTGTATCACCGGGTACAAAAGTTGTTGAGGATGGGCTAATCACCAAGGAATCAATTCGTGAACGCGTATCAAGAATAATTTCATCAGAGACAGAAATAGAACTTCGACTGCCGTCAGAGAATATGAATTTTGCATAAACAGTCTTGGCACCATCCCCCCCGCTCAGGCTGAATCCGACTGATGATGAGAATACTTCAATCACCGAATCTGAAAACAGTAAATCTTCCGAAAGTATTATTCGCGATGTTGGCACTCCCGTAATCGGTTGAATCTGTATCTCTTCAGAATTTGAATACTTATTATTGCCGTCAATACTAATACTTAATATTCCTGTCCGAGCAGTAATTTGCTCAGATCTTTTCCCTTCATGTCCGGCGGATGCAACAGCTGCAATTTCGAAGGTATAGAGTTGTCCGGGTATAAGTGAAGAGATTGTCAAAGAAAGATCAGAAGTTGAATCTGATAAATTAAATTCGGTCGCAGCATTGGTAGAACGATAAATTCTATAGTAACTAACAGCACTCGCGTTTGAAATATCCCATGAAAGCACAACAACTTCACTATTGGTCGCAATAGTCACACCAAATGGGACCGGCAGATCAGACAGTGAGTCAATTGGATCATTGTTTTCAATGTAACGATCACACGAAATAACCAACAGGAGAATCAAACTGGCGAGAAGGAATATTTTCTTATTCATAATTCATCCTACCTTAAAAGCTGGCAGCCAGCGATATACCAATATTCTGCATATTCGCCGTTGGTGTTATAGTTAAGCCCTTGACATTAAGTGCACCTGTTGTAGTAGGCGTAAAAAAGAGAGCGTCTAATAGATTCAATCCCCAAACGGCCGCAACCGAACCTATCGTTATTCGTCGAACAGTCTCCGCATCGTAGGCGTCCAGCTTATGCTCGTTAAGAGACGTTAGGCGACGACTCAGCTCTACTTGACTTGCTCCGTTCAAAAGAGCAGTCTGATAGCCCGATTTAACTAATTCATATTCATCAAATTTTTCGTCAAAGTCCGAATCAGCAATCAAGTATCCAATACCTGCGCCAATTGCCAGAGCAGTGAACAAAAACCCTTTGGTCTTCTGATCTGTATAGCGCTGCCCCCAACCTGGTATGAAAAGAGAACGAGCTGCAGCTCTCATAGCAGTCTTGCGAGTTAACTTGACATCCAGCGCAAAGTGCCTGGTCGGGTCCACCTTAATAGTCGTCCTGTAATCTTCGAAACCGACCTTCCCCACCGTTAAACGAAACAGACCAACATACGGATATCTGATTGTTGTGGGAGTTATAGCTGTCACGGTAACATCACCCTTGAGTTCCACGAGGGCACCTTCGGGGTTTGATCTGACAGTAAGTCCTGTCATCTGAGAATCCTGTGCAATACTGGTTGAGACCAGTAAAGTTATCAGCAGGATGATTGTTAAATTCCTTTTTAACACCAGACTACTTGCCTCATTGTAAGCTTTTAGTTTTCAATAACATTGATAAAGTATATTATCTGTTATCCTGATCCAAGTTATAATTTAATCCAAAAAAAATCCGCCACCTGGCGGATAATTCTCGGAATTTAACCGGAAATAGAAACTTATCCTAAGTTTAACATGCTCCTCGGCCAGTTATTACAACTACAACAGTTTTGAGAATAATCTTAATATCACGATATAGTGACCAATTTTGGATATACTCAAGGTCAAAACCGACTTTATCAACTACACTGGCGACAGAAGAATCATAGCCATTTTCTACTTGAGCCAAACCAGTCAATCCCGGTCTTACTTCCAAACGATCAGTATAATTTTCAACCTTCTCAGACAAATCAGAAACAAAAGATGGTCGTTCAGGTCTCGGTCCAACCAATGACATCTCTCCCCTTAGAATATTAATGAACTGCGGAATCTCATCAATACGTGTTTTGCGGAGGAAGCTTCCAAGACGGGTAATACGTGTATCGTTTTTAGTCGCCCAAACAGGACCACTCTTCTTCTCGGCATCCTGAACCATCGTACGGAACTTATACATTTTGAATAAGCGGCCATGGTTGTCAACACGTCTGCGTTCGCGGTCACGTCTTTCGGTAGAATCTGTGCGCTGGTGATAACGCCTGCTTTTCTTACGGCGATTAACTCCAACACGAACCTGAGAATAAAATACTGAACCAGGTGAGTCGAACTTGATAATTATTGGCAATAATATCCAAACAGGCAAAGTCAGGACCAACCCAACTAAAGCACTGATAATATCTATTGTTCTCTTAATGGCCCTGCTCATGATTCCTTTCAAGGTACCCGAAGAAGAAAGCGCCCCGGGGACAGCCAATATATATGTCGATGTCAGTAGAATAAAGAATGCTCCGAGGACTTCTCCAAGCAAAAATTTGAAATTAATGGATTCAGAATACCCTGCTCGCCGACCATTTCCGGTCAATTCGGAACCAACTGCAATACCCCGACGGAGAGTCTGACTGCTTACAACAGCGACACTGTCTGAATGTATAGTTGATTTGCCTTGCAGGTTTTTCATTCGTCTTCTTTCTATATTCTGTCAAAATTGTGGTCGATTTAAGACCTATGATTGTGAATCTGCAGAGACAAAAGCAAAAGAATTGCCAACTTTAGCATTTATTTTGATCACACTACAGAAAGAGCCCTAAAAACTATTCCATTATGTAACCACCTGCAGTACAATGAGTTCGAGCTAGCGCAAAGACGGGGATTCTACTGCTTTTTTTATCTATTTTTTGAAGAAATCAGATGAATAACAAAATCTGTACTAATTTGTCATAAATAGTGCAAGGTTATGCATAAAACAATGTCATTGGGTTGCATTGAATATGGGAGGTTAGCCATACCTCCCATCGATAATAAGACTTAACCGATTGGTTTTACAGGGGTTACTTACCTAACTGAAATATAACTGTGAAGCGATGGAGATCATCTGAGATAATACCATCTTGAGGAGTATAGGCATAATCAAAGCTTCCGAAGTCTACCTTAACTCCACCACCCACCGAGAGATCACTAATGAATGATCGGCCAGAATTACCTAACATCCGATTATACCCGCTTCTGAGATAATATCTTCCCTGAAAACTGTATTCCATACCCTGACTCAGAGTGGCGCCACCATCAAACTGCTTATTTAATTCTATAGAGGCAATCAAGTCGTCTCCGAAAGGTCTTGCAGCCAAACCAAATTTCATAGCTGTCGGTAGCTTTTCAGCGACCTGATCGAATTTAATCTCAGTTCCAAAATTTTGTACTCCGGCAGCAATACTAACTTTTTCAAAATCATATTTAAGGCCAATATCTCCGGCAAACGAAGTGGCATCAAAAGTATGAAGCTGTTGACGAATATACTTGGCAGTAAATCCTAATGAAACTCTCTCACCAGCTTTCCAACCGATTGAAAACCCGGCTGCCATATCATAAGCAGATAGTTCACCTGTAGATTGCCCTGAAGCATCAAACCCTTCCAGAAAACCATAATTCATATAGATGAAAGAAACTCCAGCAACCAACCGCTCAGAAACCGGGAAAGCGATAGCACCATATTCAAGCGTCAAATCCTGGTACCATGAAAAATGGGAGAAAACCACTTCTGAGTACTCAAGGTTGGCCATCCCAGCCGGGTTCCAATATGTTGCATCGGCACCACTCGCTACCGCAGAATAAGCATTACCAAAACCCGACGGTCTCGCCCCGGGACCAATATTTAGAAAGCTTGCAGCAGTCTTTCCAACATCAGCTGCATCAGCCTTAGTTGGAGATAACACCAAAACCATCAACAGAACAATTATACTGGAAACAATCACCTTGAATACATTATTGTAAAACATAACTTCCCCTTTCAAATTCGGTAAGCGACATAAACAATTGCAACCATGATGCCCAGCAATCAGATAATGATTGATTGGCTTTATTACTTTCTCCCGTTAGGCTCCTGCTTCGTAACGACATGCCCCGCATGCCTTTGCGTTTTTGGTTCCCATCAACTAAAAGCCCTTTTTGTTGGCTTGAGACTGAGCGTTTTAGATCTCTAAAACCCGCTTCTGCCTGACAATTGTACAGATAGTATTACTATTATTTACAAAAAGAAGACTAAGCCAATCAATTCGAAAGACTTCAATCCAATAGTTCATTTTTAGAACACCAGAGTAAATATATTGGACAGTTAATGCCCATAGATAAGAGCTAATTTCGAAGTAATTTTATATTATAAAGCTCGTAGGACCTAAACTCTGCTTCGTCAATAAGAAACCCTATATACCTGCACTATCCCCCTGTTGAGAGTATTTGGCAAGAATGCCGCATCCTTGCTATAATCTCTTACCAGTTTGGAATTATAGTTTCGATTTATCGGCAAGGTCTGAAATAATCGGAAGTCGGTAATTCTTCCCTTGCAATGCAAATGCAATTCCTGCCACAGAAAAAGCAGCCGCAACCAATAGTACCGCAGTAAAAACGAAGTTTGATATTCTATCTACCAAAAAGAGAGCTGCAATAAGCTCAACTAAGAAAAGCATTACTCCCTGACGAGCATGAAAACGTGCTTCCTTGTTTTGCTTCATATTCATAAGCGGGATAAAACAAAGAAACGGGATATAAGCCATCACCGCGGCAAGACGACCCTCGTCGGTCAAGAACCCGTCTTCATTATTCTCCTGCTCTGTTCCGGTATCTTTTGAGCCATCAAGTTCCGGGATACTTCCATCAGGTGTTTTTTCCGATTGACCACCAAAGAATGAATCTGTCATAATTTCCTCCAACCGGGCCTACATTTAATGTGGCCAGAACATTTCCTTGTTCTTTTCAGGTACTTTCAATTCCAACGGATCTCCCGATGGCCAGGATTCTATTTCTGAATCACCATCCAAAAGAGTAACCGTCAAGCCAGCTTCGCCATATCCATCTTCCCAGAGTGACATTCTCTCAAATGCAACTTCGAGAATATGATCTACCGCAAACTGGTATTCGCCGTTCTTTTCTCCAGATATTCTTCTTTCACTCAAGTCAATCTCGACCTGATGAGGTGCCGGAGTAAGAAGCTGAATAACAGCTTTTGGTTCACCCATAGATTCTATGCCGTTTCTATTAACAAAGTCAAGTCGAATGTACACACGATTGTGATCATATGCGTAATGAATTCCCATCAGCAATCTTTCAACCCGGTGCATCGCTCCACCAGCTTTGAGAATATCAAAGAAGCCTCCCCCGATCCATTCATAATAATGTGACACCAGACCATCAACCTTTACGGTCAAAAGTGACTCAGGGTTACTCATAAACGACAAAGTACTGCTTCCATGAATCGGCTGGGTCAGTTTTTGAGGAATCTCATATCCTATAATCTTGTAAACGTGAGCAAGGTGATCTCGATAAATTTTATCAAAG
The DNA here is from genome assembly GCA_030591625.1 of Candidatus Zixiibacteriota bacterium. Classification (GTDB taxonomy): domain Bacteria; phylum Zixibacteria; class MSB-5A5; order GN15; family FEB-12. The sequence continues at coordinate 407 of JAUVAR010000102.1, read as the reverse complement.
GCATCATTATTATCGGAATTATGTTCATCCCCATACCACCAACACCAGTCAGAACCTTCAGCTCTATATATCTGATCCCAGGCAGCATCAATTTTTGATCTATCGAACTCGGGGTTATCACGTTCAAAATCGACAAGACTCTGACGGGCAGAACCCAAGAGATCCCACGCGAGGTTATCTTCTTCGTGCCCTATCCAGATCCGGAAATTATGATTTATCCATGAACCTGCAAATATCTTTGGTAATTTAACCGGCTCGACTGCTCGGGAAGCTTCAGAAAACGTAATAGTTTCAATATCTTCATCTTCATGAAGGGTCTTATAAAGTTGATCGAGAAATTCATACGCATCATTGGGGAAATATTCCCAGGCATTTTCACCATCTAAGATGATAGGCAAAACACTGTT
>JAUVAR010000319.1 GCA_030591625.1 Candidatus Zixiibacteriota bacterium | reverse complement strand
TGCAACGCTTGCCTTGCGCATGATTGCTGATGGGCTCTATGCGCATAAGGGAATATCTCCGCCGGAATATCTTGGCAAACAACCTGAGTGTGTTGAATTTATGTTGTCAGGTCTTAAAGATCGTGGAGTAATCTACAAAGTGACTATTGAAGAGTTATGATTAGTTCTACAACTTCTAAATTAGTGTTTCTTTATAAATGGATATTGTTTAATTGCCTGCTTTTGGCTGTGTAATAGATCAATTGAATCTTGCGCCCGGTCAATTATAGTACTAAATTGGACTCTGTCAATTCAGAGATATTTTCGTTTGCCGGAGTGGTGGAATTGGTAGACACCAGGGACTTAAAATCCCTTGGGCTGTAAAGCCCGTGCCGGTTCAAGTCCGGCCTCCGGCATTATTTATTGAGGTCAAGGTTAATCAGGCTATACCAACAATGTAGGCATAGCCTGGCTTACATACTTATTTTGATTTCTCCCACCTAAACAGAAACAGATGAACAATAATAATGACCAAACCCTCTCGACCATTCTATAACGACTTCGCATGGGCTTATGACTTGATTATAAATGCACCCTCCAAAGAACGCTGTGATTTTGTGGATCGCGCTCTTGAGCGCAACTGTCAGAAAGAGACAGTTCGTATTCTTGATGCTGGATGTGGTACTGGAAGTTATTCAATTGAGCTAGCCTCAAGAGGATATAGTGTAACCGGGGTCGATTCATCTGAAGCTCAACTAAGGCAAGCAAAAGAAAAAGCATTGGACACCGGTACTTCTGTTAATTTCGAATGTCATGATCTTCTCAAATACAATCCGACAACGAAATTTGATCTGGTCTTTTGTCGTGGTCTCCTCAATGATCTAATTACCGATTTTGAACGTAAAAAAATATTCCAGGTTTTTGCTTCATCATTAAAGATCAATGGACTGCTCATTTTTGATGTCCGCGATTGGGAGGGAAGTGTAAAGCAGAAGAATGAAAAGCCTGTCAATGAAAAACATCTACAAACTGAACATGGTAATTTGCATTTCATCAGCGAAACAACTTTAAATCATGAACTTCGCCTCATGGAAATTACTGAATGTCATCTGTTAGAGAGTTCTACAGGTCGCAGGAATTATAATTGGAATCTAACTATGCGTCCATGGTCGATAGATGAGATTGATAACACCATTTCATCAACTGGGTTTCAACTGATAGAGCAATACGGTGACTTCAATGAAAATATCCGAGTTGGTTCTACCGAACGTCTGATTATCGTTGCAAAAAAGACTGACGTTTGAGATAACGAATTCGAGTAAATTGTTAGGAATCTTTTTCCACTGTTGCTCTCGAAATAAGCAGTATTGCTGTTCAATTCTTAACCAACTGTCCAAAAGAACGCCAATATCAATACATTACGATAGGGTATAATATTCCTTTATTTACTCTATCTCTAATGCAGTTCAACAGATACGATTAATGCATAACTTGGCCTCTGGTTTGATATGTCTAAGCAGTCAAACAAAACGTACTTATGTACGGGAGGAAATATGCAAGCGCATACTATAAGAACAAAAGCAGGGGCTGTGGTGATCGTCATAACATTAATGTGTCTTGTCGTTTTGCCGGGAACTGTTTTTGCATTTGTGAGTGCTGCCGCTACCGCTCAGTCAGTTACCCTGAACTGGACAGCAGTTGGTGATGATGGCACTATTGGAACAGCCAGTGAATATGATGTTCGTTATTCGCTTTCTTCCATAACAGATGGAAATTGGGCATCTGCCATGCAGGCGGTAGGTGAACCTTCACCACAACTATCTGGCTCAGCAGAGTCATTCATCATTTTAGGACTTGAGTCTGGGACTACATACTATTTTGCAATCAAAGTTGCCGATGAAGTTGGTAACCTGTCGGTTATGTCCAACGTTGTTCAAAAGACAACTGACGACGAAACAGATGCACCGGCTGCGATTGCTAATTTGAGTATGACAAATATTGCTCCATACTCATTAACCTTGTTATGGACAGCTCCGGGAGATGACTCCCTGAGTGGTACTGCAACGGAGTACGAATTGCGTTACTCGACATCTGCAATTGATGCCGGAAACTTTGGTCAGGCGACCCGGATTTCAATACAAATACCACAAGTTGCAGGTTCAAGTGAATCGTTCGATGTCACAGGTCTGAGCGCAAGTACAATGTACTACTTTGCAATTAGAACTGGTGATGATGTCAACAATTGGTCGTCGATTTCAAATATCGCTTCTGGTCAGACTCTTGTTGAAAACAGCGCACCGGCAGCAATTGCTAATTTTGGTCCATCTGGTGAAACTGAAACGACTGTGTCATTGACATGGACTGCTCCTGGCGATGATGGCAATTCTGGTACTGCTTCTCAATATGATATTCGTTATTCATTGAATCCTATTTCAGAAGCAAATTGGGATAGTGCCAGTCAGGTTGCATCTGAACCAACTCCTAAAGTTGCAGGTTCTGTTGAATCGTTCACTGTGACCGGATTACAGTCCGACACGACTTATTACTTTGCGATCAAATCGGCAGATGAAGTTCCCAACTGGTCATCGTTATCAAATGTAGCGAGTCGCAAGACTGCTGCGGATCAGACTCCGCCTGCATCGATTAATGATCTTCAGGCCTTCATGGGTGCTAACGATGGTGAGATTATTCTTGGGTGGATTGCCCCTGGTGATGATCATCGTTCGGGTCGTGCATCTAGCTACGAAATACGTACTTCATTCCAGGCGATCACCGAACAAAATTGGTCGCTTACCTCCCTATACGATATGTTCCCCGAGCCTTCGATGGCCGGGGATACTCAGGCGATAATGCTGACCGGGTTACAACCTGGTCAGTATTACTATCTTGCCGTAAAATCAACTGACGATGTTGGCAATGAATCTTCAATTTCAAATGTTGCTGCTGCTGTCGCAATGTTCACCCTCGGCACCGATGTCACCGATCAGATCGCTGAAGTTGTGGCACCGTTGCCGGGTGCGAATCTTGCATCCGCTCATCCTGTGATGGTAGTTGCCAATGTTAGTGAAGTTGCTTCCATGATTTACCATTTTGAAATTGCAACAGATTCAATCTTTATCAATATCGTTGATGGTGCATCTGTAGAACAACATGAGGGATTTTCAACTTCATGGAAAGTTGATG
>JAUVAR010000140.1 GCA_030591625.1 Candidatus Zixiibacteriota bacterium | reverse complement strand
TTGTAGTTAAAATTGCTTCTTTGATTTGATCGACGGTAGCATTTGGATTTTTCTGTCGAAGCAGTGCAACCAGACCCGACACATGAGGCGCGGCCATCGAGGTTCCTGTCATTAGAATGTAGGTTGCCGTGCCTTTTCCTGAAGATCGGATACCATGACCCGGGGCGACAACGTTAGGTTTTATCTCGCCATTGCAATCAGATGGGCCGTAAGATGAATAGTTTGATATCGTATCGGCATCATATCTCAAATTACCGACCGCAAAACAATCGAGTGAATCATTCGCACGATTAGCCGGGTTGGAGATAGTCTCCGCTGTATATATCGAATTACCTGCAGCAAAAATATTTACAATGCCAAGAGCTTCGGTGTAATCAATGGCATCAAAGAAAATATCTTCGCATGAAATACCATGTACTCGGGTGAATCCCCAACTATGATTAATAACATCCGGCAGATCGGCGATTGTATTAGGGTTTCCGTCCGGGTCGGAAGCCCATTCAAATGCGCTTAATATTGCAGAGCCACCGCGCGAGGTAACATCAACGACGGCCGCTGAAATCCATTTGGCACCTGGTGCAACACCGATAGTATCACCACCATCATGACCAACCATAATACCCATAGTGTGGGAGCCATGATGTGGAGTGACTAAGCCTGACCCTTGTGTATGCGGAAAGTCTTGTTGAAAAATTGGATCAAACCATGATGCAGTTGAGTCACCTCCAAGACCGTACCAACTTGTGGCAAGTGCATCATGTCCGCCTTCAATACCTGTGTCGAATGAACAGACAAGTCGTCCTGCTCCGGTGTATCCGGCAGCCCAGGCAAGATGTGCATTCATGTAAGTCAAATTTGGTTCCACCCCAACGGATGGAGAAGCAGACGATGCCGTTGAGGCAACTTCGGGAGTAATAAGAAAAACATCGGGTGGCTCAGTAACTAATTCGATATCTGAGCGACTCGCGAGAACTTCGAGTTCGTCAAGGCTGACTTTTGCCTCGATCAAATTCACGATCCAGAATGAACGAATTGAGTCTGCTTTGTTTAACCGCTTCAAAGAGTTTAGTCTGCCAATAAGATTTGCTTGTGCGCTTTTGTGTTCACTTCTTAAGTGCTTGATAGCTTTTTCATGACGGGCAGCTCTTGTTGGTTCTGTCTTGGTGAGTTCATGTTTGAGCTGTTTTGGTTGGTCGATGCGCGGGAGTTTAATCCAAACGAGGATTTTTTCATCAGATGACTGCGTCGCATCAATAGACGCAGTTGCAATCTTTGTCCTTAAAGTTTGACTCAACTCACCAGCTTGCAGACCAAGTGCAAAAAGCAGAAAAATCAGGGGGAGTGTATTTCGGATAACTATTTTTTTCATTTTATCTCCATCAGATAGACGTATAACCAGCCTGAATTGCGGAGGATAAATTTATTGTCCAAAATAATCAATTATCTGCTTGATTAAGTGCCCATTCAGGATAGCTTTCCAACTTATTATAAAGATACTATTTTATCTGAAATTTGCAACCGGCGATGCTGGAGTTAATGGCTACGGTAACTGTCTATGCTGGCATTAAAAAATAGAGAGGGTCAATAAGATGCTACAGGATTTTTCAAATTTAGACAAAGATCAATTACTTGGGATAATAGACGATTTTGCAAAAAACTGGCTCGCCCACGATGGTCTTTGGTTTCAGGCGGCTGAGCAACAATACGGTATCGATAAGGCGATTGAGTTAGATACGAAGGCGTGGGAAAAATTTACTGTCCTTGAGGCGAAACGAATTATGAAGCGCCATAGTATCTTGGAAGATTCCGGGCTGGAAGGTCTCAAGCGAGCACTCGGATTCAGGCTTTATGCTGTTTTGAATAAGCAGGAGATTAGAAACGAAACGGAAAATTCATTTGAATTTTACATGGTTGATTGTCGGGTGCAGTCGGCACGTCATCGCAAAGGATTAGAACTCTTCCCATGTAAATCGGTCGGGATTGTAGAATATACAGGGTTTGCCAGGACTATCGATAAACGTATCAAGACCGATGTTATCTGTTGTCCGCCGGACAAAGAGGCAGGCAACGATTTCTTTTGTGGCTGGAAATTTTCTATCTGAAGAAACGATCATCTTCTTTTGTTATGAAGCGAACAGAAAATTAAATAGAATTATGAATACGTCTCACCCACGGAAGTGGGTGTCCAGTCTTTACTATAGTTCTTATGTTTCAATCAACGAAAGAAAGCGATTGTCTTTTCAAGACCTTCCTCAAACTCGACCGTTGGTTTGTACCCATACGCTCCAAGCTTATCGATTGCGGCGTACGAATGCATAATATCGCCGACGCGAGGGGGATCATGTTTCGCCTTGATATCAACGTTCATCAACTTACAAAGTTTGCTAACTAAATCATTGAGAGTGAACTGTGCGTTGCAGGCAACGTTGTACGCTTCACCGCAAATGTCATCATTGGTTGCAGAAAGAAGATTTGCCTGCACAGCGTTGTCAACAAAGGTGAAATCACGAGATTGTTCACCGTCGCCAAAAATGATCGGCTGTTTACCTGAGGCTAAAGCTGTAATAAATTTTGGAATAACCGGCGCGTAGTCACCCTGAGGGTCTTGTCTTGGGCCGAAGATATTAAAATATCTTAGACAGACAGTTGGTAATTTATATAACTGCCAATAGACACGGCAATAATATTCATCGGTCAATTTGGTGATAGCATACGGCGAAAGCGGCGATGGTACCATCTTCTCATGCTTGGGCAATTCTTCTGATTCACCATAGACTGACGACGATGAAGCCATTACGAGCTTTTTCACATTGGAGTGACGAGCTGCTTCAAGAACATTCAAGGTGCCATCGATATTGACAACATTCGAAGTCAAAGGATTATCAACCGAGCGTGGTACCGAAGGAAGAGCTGCTTGATGCAAAACATAGTCGATACCTTCCATCGCGCGAACAGTTGTCCAGTAGTCACGAATATCACCGTTGATGAGATCAATATCATTTCGGAAAGCGGCAATATTCTCAAGTTTCCCGGATGAGAAATTATCGAGGACACGTACCGTATCTCCCTTTTTCAGGAGAGCTTCAACTATATTTGAACCGATAAATCCGGCTCCGCCAGTAACAAGATATTTCATAATATTTTCTTTCGACGACAGAATTAGTATATTATCAAAGTATCGGTATAAAGACCGATTAGAATAACTGCTTTAAAAGGGTAACCTTTATTGGTCGCGTTGTCCAGAAATAGATTTGTCTTTCCCAATTGCGCATTCACGCTGGCATTTGAGCCGTCCCACAATGAATAATGCCGCAAACGCTGAGAGCATAGGTACAATCGGAAAATGGTATCTTCCGTTGCCGTAGAAGACAAAATGAATAGAACTCCAGTATATAATTGTGAGAAGAAGCAGCCATCCGCCAGAATTGCGGAATTGGGCATCTCTTACAAAATGAAATAGAAATCCGAGCAGGGCAAGCAGACAGATAATAAACCAATACGATTGAGCAATAAATGCGAGAGGGAGAAAATAATTGAACTGGTCAGCATCGGCCGCTTTCTTTATGCCAACTTCAAAGGCGTCAACATCGGTGGCATAGAAGAATCCGAGTTTCAAAATGCCACGCTTTACAAATGCCATCGGTTCGGCAACTATATAGTCGATACCTCTTGCCCATGTCACCGAATCTATCCAGACTTCAAGGGCAGGATCGTTGACATCAAATTCAGAACCGACGGGAGCGTTGTAGCCCATGCCGGAGGATGGCTGATTACCCATGTAGAGATTTACTCCGGAATTTGTATTGATAGTCGCTTCTCCAACCGCATCAATATTACGAATCATCCAGGGAACAACCGGTAGCGAGAAACCTATTGTCAGAAGTAATAAAAGAATTCCTGAACGTAAATATTTTTTTGAACAGAGCAACACCGAGAGTGAAGGTAGAAAAATATAAAACTTTCCAATCGAACGAGTAAGAGTTGCAAGACCTAAAAGAATTCCTGCTGCAAACAGATAAAGATGATGTTGTTTGATATTTTCGTTAAACGTAACAACGATTAAAATCATACCGAGCAACAACGGCATGAAAATCATTTCGGATGCAAGCAGGTTTGTGAAGAAGACCTGACTTGGGAATAGAACAATAATAAGCATTGTCCAGCGCGCAATAGATTCGGTCCAGATTTTTCGTACGATGAAATAAGTCAGCAATGGTATCATCATTCCGAGGAAAAGATTAGCTATCGCTCCAACTGTAGGACTATCTCCAAAGATTAGATATAGACGAGAAAGAAAATAAGGATACCCAGGCGGCCAGTAGGCTGTCAAAAGTTCGCCGTTATAGTAGTCACCCTTTTCAAACCATTGACGAGCGAGGTCATCGTAGCAACCATAATCACCCCATAGTGAGAGAGGTAATAGTACGAGCGATAATAATCTAAGAAGAAAACCGCTTCCAATCATGACCAGGAGAAACTGTGTCAGAGTTTGACGATTTAATATTATGTCCAATTGTTCCAATAGTTTGAACAGAGGCTCCCAAAAGAGAAGCAACGCTCCGACTACGCTGAAAGACAGGACCATCATTCGTAGTAATAGCCACATATAAGGAGTGACTGAACCATCCGGGCTAAGAACAAAAAATATCGATTGAAGTTGTTCAAACCTAAAGAGAGCAAAGAGCGCCGAGGCAATTAATATTGCGCCGAATGAGATTCTTATCTTATTCATTTTTTGCTTTCTTTGGGAGCACTATTATTTGTCTGTGCAGTTTGTCTATTGTAAATTCTCAATTCTGCCGCTGTACCCGGGTAATATGTGTGAACTGTTTTGTATCTCTTGTTGAATTCAGGTGCATCAACAAAAGTAGAAATTGGACTTTTTACAAAAGCACAAACCCAATCGGCGTCAATATCTAAAATCAAGTCGAGATAACGTCCTTCACGATTATACGGAATAACCTCAGGCGAGACAAGACCATCACGATCAACAATATGTCGCTCAGAATAAAACCCGAGATATCCGATATCTTCCGCCGTCACGATATCATCTTTATCCGCATGCACTGAAAGGTAGATACCTGCCTGATAATGTATATCTCTCATTCCTTCGGCGAATTGTTTGAACGCAGAAACCTTGGGGATGTTGGCCCCTATGAGAACTATCGCAACGAACAGTCCAACAATTGTTGCACTCTTTGCTCTTGATATCATTTCGGGTTTCCAGCCTCGTTGTTTGCAAAGATCATGCAGCCATACAATTGAGGAAGAAGCGAGCAGGAGATAGATCGGATAAGTGGGCGGGATATACCAGAAAAACAAAACAGTTTTGCTCAATCCGAAAAACAGGAACATACCAATCAGCCAGATAAGTTGAGTGCGACCGAAGTTTTGAGTTTTTCGGAGCCAGAGAAATCCTGGAATTGAAGCGAGTGTTAGAATTGGTCCAAGCGGATTGTGCCATCCGAGGGCAAGAATAAGATTTTTTGGAAACGGTTCTATGCCAAACTGAGAGTAGAGAGCAATTTTGGCCGGAATTGAATTTGGTATTGGTGAACCAAAATACCAGGTTGCAAACAAAATCCATGAACCTAATAGTATAGCTGGACCAATTAGATAAGAGAGAATTCTTGAACGATTCTCAAATGTGTTTACTACGAGGAGAATTATCAGAAGCAGGCCACCTTCGGGGCGTGTCAGAGTCGCAAGGGTTGCCATGCCGATAGCGTAGTAGTCGAGTCGCCTAAATTGTAAATAGAAAGCAGCTATTATAAAGAGAGTGAAAAGCGCTGTCTCCATGCCACTACTATCTGCAACTAACGATCTTGGCATAAGCATATACGCAATTGCTGGAATAGGTGCAAAACTTCCCAACCTGAGTTGCAACGCAAACCTGTATATAATTGTTGCAGTCAATCCGGATGCGATCAGCGAAATTGCGAGCGCGCCAGCGACTGGAGAAATCCCCAGAGCGATCGGGACTGTCATTAGCATTGTAAAGAGTGGCGTTGTTGTACCGAGGACCGCCTCACCCGCATTGTAAACAAAGCCAAGCCCGCTAACAATATTTGAGGCATACCGAAAAGTTATGAACGCATCATCGGCGGTAAAGCCTGTGAGGATGAAGAATATAATTCTGGCTATGATTGTACCGGCGAACAGCAGAATGATATTTCGATTTTTTGAGGTCATTGGCATATCGGAACTTTGTAAAACAGAGCTATGCGTCATTACCATATTTAGCACCGGCTGAGGCTAATGTCAACAATCTTGGTTGTTCGCCAATCTCGGGGCAGTCAGATCAGGCTTTGGGTTTTCACTTGCAGTAGGGACGCTCAGGCAGTAATTTGACCCAATGCCTTCGGGCGCCACACAGGAATATAATATCTAACCGACTCGATAGGGAGAAGCTGTGGAATTTATATCCAATATTGTTGAAACAATAAATCACTACCTTTGGTCATGGCCGGAAGATTTCCCGTTGATGATCGTACTCCTTTTAGGGACAGGCGTTTTTATATCGTTTCGTCTCGGATGGATCCAGCTCAGACAGCTCAAACATTCAATCGACATTACTCGTGGAAAGTTTGATGATCCCTCGCACCAGGGTGATGTCTCCCATTTTCAGGCTCTCTCGGCAGCTCTTTCGGCTACAATCGGGATCGGTAATATAGCAGGTGTGGCGATTGCGATCCATTGGGGTGGACCGGGTGCTCTTTTCTGGATGTGGGTTACCGGAATTTTGGGAACCTCGCTCAAATATGCAGAATGTACTCTCGCAATGAAATACCGTAAGATCAACCCGGATGGTACCGCCTCTGGTGGACCGATGTACTATATCGAGCATGCGCTCGGATGGAAATGGATGGCGGTTGTATTTGCCGGCGCCGGTTCGATTTGTGCGCTGGCTACGGGTAACGCAATTCAGGCGTTCACGGTTGCCGATCAACTCAAATCCGACTTTGG
>JAUVAR010000340.1 GCA_030591625.1 Candidatus Zixiibacteriota bacterium | reverse complement strand
TTTGCAGCTCTCACATCTTCAATTTCACTTTTGGAAGTGGTCGTTTCTTATTTCATCGACCAACGTGGTTGGAATCGCAAAGTGGCCACTATTACGATGGGGATCGCGATTTATCTCGTCGGCCTTGCATGTGCTGTCTGGAGTGAGCTGTTTGATATATTTGATTATGTTTCTACCAACTATATGCTACCAATCGGCGGACTGCTAACCTGTCTGTTTGTAGCCTGGGTCATGAAAGATGAACTTCGTAAAATCGAATTTGGATCAGATGGCTCAATGTATCGTGTCTGTATTATGCTGTTGAAGGTATTCACTCCATTGGCAGTATTTATAGTATTACTACATGGTCTTGAATTGTTGCCGTTTATGGAATATGCCCAATAAGCTATTATAGAAATATCGTTAGATTGACGGGTCGATTTATCGGCCCGTTTTTTTATTCGACCGAGAGATACTTAAGCGCTTCCCTTTTCAGAATATCCCGATCAAACCCTTCCAGATCAACACTCAGCAGGTATTCAATAAATCCTTCGTCAAGCCGTCCAATCGCCGAACGACCAAAACCGATATCAGTAGATTCACTCTTGTCACGTTCAAAACGGATATCCAACGCAAATGCTTTCTCTTTTAAACGTGAGACAACATCGGCAGGCATCGTCTTAATTGTCTCTTCGGTAACACCGGTGACATTTACTCGTACTATTTTATCAGTACTATCTACTTGATCGAGTTGTTTGCGAATTATTTCTGCAACCTGATCCCCACGCATACCTTTGACATCAATACGGTCGATACTTATCATCGCCCGACTTTCGACCTCATGAAATTTAACATTTAATGGATTGAGCTCGACCTCCAACAATCCTTTGGCCGAATCACGCTCAGACTGTGATAGTCGCTCCGTTGAACCTGCATACCAGGCTGTTTGTGCTACCTTGCAATAGTTATGAAAATGACCCAGGGCAACATAGTCGAACCTGTTGAGAGATTCCAATGGAAGCTCCTGTTCACCAAGATCGGCCATAGAGAATTCAGGCATTCCGGCCGCAACACCATGAGCGATCAAAACATTATTTTTATATTCTGAATCTGGGATGCACAAATCCAACTCTGTCTTCAGTTCGTTTGTAGTCAGACAATGAGGTAATGCAAAAAACATTGTATCGCCAATTTGTATTTTCTTAAGAGCATTTCCGGCTACAATATGAAGATTCTCGATCTGCTTGAAGACATCGATAGCTGCGCCAACATGAGGCTGTTTGGGGGCATCATGATTCCCGGCTATAACAATAGTAGGAATTTTTTCAATAGCAGCCAGACGATGTAGTTGTTCTGCGGCTATCGCCATGATAGAATTGAGAGGTCTTACACGATGAAAAATATCGCCGGCATGAATACAGACATCAGGCTTAAGTTCAATAATCTTATCAATCGCAAAAACATACCCATTGATGATATCTTCCTGTCGTTCAGTAAGGCCCGACTTTCCACGTCGTGAATAAGAATCTCCTGCTCCGAGATGGCTATCAGAAAAATGACATATTCTCATAAGGACAATATAGGAACTGGATGGGACGACTCAAAGTTCAATTTCGAGTCGGTATAAATATGTGATATAAGCTTAGTAGAGATTGTATCTGGCGATACGGTCTCTGAGAGTATTGCGAGAGATTCCGAGGGTTTCGGAAGTTTTAACCTGGTTACCATCGAACTGTTTTAAGCATGAAGATATTACAGCTCGTTCAAGGGCCGATTCGAGGAAGTGATAAATCTGTCCCGAAGATGATGTAATCAACTTAGGCATAATCGGTTCAACAATTTTCTTGAATGTATCGGTGTAATCCTCAAGCAGCTCGGTAAGGTTAATTTCAAGCTTTCCTGAGTCATCACCCAAACTTGGGAAATCATCCGGTCCCAGAGTTTCAGCTTTTGACATAACCATCGCAGTATGAACGTTGTTCTCAAGTTCGCGAACATTGCCCGGCCAGGGATGTTTACCGAGAAGTTGAAGAGCTTTCTTTGATATCTTGCGTGGTCCTATATCGAGTTGACGTGAGAACTTATCAATAAAATAATCTACTAAAATCGAAATGTCACCGCGACGCTCTCTAAGCGGAGGCATATAGATCGAAACAACTTTCAACCTGTAGAACAAATCGACACGGAATGATCCGTCTTTCATCGCGTCCACGAGTGATTTATTGGTTGCAGCGATTATTCGTACATCAACATTGATCGTATCATTTCCACCAACTCTTTCAAACTCTTTTTCCTGAAGAACACGAAGAAGCTTGGACTGAGTTAACATTGAGGTATCACCGATTTCATCTAAGAACAATGATCCGGTATCAGCCTGTTCGAATTTACCAATCCGCTTGTAATAAGCACCCGTAAAAGCACCCTTCTCATGTCCGAACAACTCAGACTCAAGAAGTGTTTCAGGAAGAGCTGCACAATTAACCGAAAGGAACGCATTGGTTTTACGTTTGGAGTTACGATGAATCGCCCTTGCAACTAATTCTTTACCGGTACCAGAT
>JAUVAR010000261.1 GCA_030591625.1 Candidatus Zixiibacteriota bacterium | reverse complement strand
ATCGCAATCATAACAGTCGCTGCTACAGGTAAGGCCATGCGGAACCATTCGGCGGTACGATTAACTGTACGCGGAATTTGTTTCATAACTCGTGATGTAAAGCGCGAAGAAAGTTCGGGCGCATCGCAACTTCGGATCATCGAGAAAAGCCTGCGGAATTCCTTTAGTTCGATTCGGCAAAGATCGCATTGATCTAAGTGACGTTTTGTTTTCTTGCTATATGGACGCGAATCTCGGACTGAGTCGAGATAATCGGACATTTCATCCGGCGTGATATGTTTTTGATTTAAGCGCATAATACGCCCTCCAACTGCAACTTCGATTCGAGTCGCTCCTTGAGCATCTTGCGAGCCCGGAACAGGTAGCTTTTGACGGTGCCATCGGGCATCTGCATGACATTACTGATCTCGGTATAACTCAAGTCCTGCAAATGATACAGGCTGAGGATAAGACCATAAACTGGTGGTAGGCGATCTATCTCGGTACATATACTGGTCGAAAACTGACGAGCTTCGGTCCATGCATAAGGAGTGATCGCTTCACCTGCACAACTATCGACCGTCTCCCCTTCGGGGGCAAAATCTTCGTAAAGTAAAGCGCGCTTCTTTTCGATGAAGTTAAGTGACGTGTTGTAGGCGATCCGGGCGATCCAGGTCGAAAGTTTAGATTCCATCCTGAATTTGCTCAGATTTTGGTAAACTTTGAGGAAAACATCCTGACAGAGATCTTCGTGGTCAGCCTCGGATTTTATCACCCGATGCACGATCTGGCTGACGAGTCGTTTGTGGGAATCGACAATACCTGCGAAGGCGCGACGGTTTCCCGCAAGAACGGCGGCTATCTGTTGTGATGAGTTTTCCATAATTAATCTTATGTTACAATAGACTGGTAAGTTAGACCAAAAGTTGCATTTAATTTTTGCAACATTTGGGGAGTCAGTCGGTCTAATCGAGCAGATGACACAATAACTTAGGAGTTTTGTTATGGAAGAAGTATTAATACCTATCGCAGTATTCGGATCAATCGCTCTCATAGTAAAGATAGCAACCGACTACAGTTTGCGTAAGCAAATGATAGCCAAGGGATTAGCGGACGACAAGTCACTACAAATTCTTAGCCCGGCCAGTGGAGCGGCGACCTCAAGTCTCAAATGGGGCATGGTCTTAATTGGGATCGGCATCGCTGCGTTTTTGAGCAGATTGTGGCCTCGTCATATTGATGATGAAGTAACACTCGGATTAATGCTGATATTCGCGGGTGTGGCACTGTTGGTTTACTACGGCATATCGCTCATGAAAGAAAAAGAGAATAAATCTGATCAGATAAATCAGTAGTCAAAATTGCGGAACCAGGTTCCTCCGCATATGCCCCGGTCAATATTGTAGGTAAAGCTTGACCGGGGTTATTTATGACCGAGATCATATTATGACCGAGATCATATTATGACCGAAGTTATTTTTTTATAACTACTTATCTTTCCAGACCGGGGCGCGCTTCTCCATAAAGGCTGTCAGCCCTTCGTGGGCATCTTCGGTCGCCATCATTTCACCAAGATAGATTTTCTCGGCCACGTCTAACGCTTCTGAGAACGGTTTACCCTGCGACGCACGGATTGACTTTTTGGTGAGACGTAAAATAGAGGCTGAGTTAGAGGCGATCTTTTTGACCCATTCGGCAGATGCTTCAGCGAATTCATCACGAGGAAAGATTCTGTTTATCAGTCCGATTGACAACGCTTCTTCTGCTTTGATTGTGTCGCCTGAGAGTAGTAATTCGTAAATAGATTTGAGATTTGCAGACGATGCGAACGAGGCAGCCGCGACAGGTGGGAAAACACCGACTTTGATTTCAGGTTGTCCAAATTTTACACCGGAGGCTGCAACGACCATGTCGCAGAAACAGGCGAGTTCGCATCCACCACCCAAAGCTGCACCATGAACAAGTGCGACAGTTGGACATTCGAATTTATCCAATAGTCTGAACATCTGGTGGAATGTTGAAATCATTTTGTCAACCAAGTCGGCTGTATGCTCTGAGACATCAACACCGGCGGAGAACGCTTTCCCCTCTGCGCGGAAAGCGAATAGTTTTAGATCGCTACCCTGCTTTAGTGATTCGAGAGCGTTATTGATTTCATCCATCATAGCGATATTGAGGACATTCAATGGGTCGCGTTTGAGCGTAATAGTTGCAACGCCTGAAGAAATTTCGAGTGCAATAGTTTTATAGTCTGTCATGCTATGATTCTCTCCTGATCATGAGGGCCATCGACACACCCCCCCCGCCACAAATTGATGCAAGACCGATCTCTTTTTCGTGAGACTTCAATGCGTGATAGAGAGTGACAACAATTCGTGCGCCGGAAATTCCGGTTGGATGTCCGAGGGCGATTGCTCCGCCGTTGACATTGACAATATCACGATCCCATGCGAGAACTTTTTCATTCGACAATACTTGTACGGCGAACGCTTCGTTGATTTCGATTAGATCGACATCTGTTAGTTGCATGTTGCTTCGAGAAAGAACAGCTGGTATTGCAAGCCCGGGACCTTCTCCCATCGTAGCAGGTGCACAAGCGACAGCCGAATAGTTGATGAGTGAGAATAATGGTTTTGCACCTAAAGCATTTGCTTTTTCGCGGGATGTGAATACTAACGCACAGGCACCGTCGGACATACCACAGGCGTTACCAGCTGTGACTGAGCCGCCATCCTTACGAAATGCTGCGGGAAGTTTGGCGAGTCTTTCAAGTGATGAATCTGCACGTGGGGTTTCGTCAGCTTCAAACATAATTGTTTCTTTGCGAGATTTCACTTCGATCGGAACGATTTCTTCTTTGAAGAGTCCTGCATCTCTGGCAGCGACAGCTTTTTGGTGTGATGATAATGCAAACGCATCTTGTTCTTCTCGTGTGATCCCATATTTATCGACAAGATTTTCGGCTGTAACACCCATCCCCTGCCCGATGAGAGGATCGACCGAATCGGACCAGCCATCTTCAAGTTTTTTGTCACCCATCTTGAAGCCGGTCCAACGGGCATTCTTTAGCAGGTATGGAATTGTTGACATCGAATCAAATCCACCCACGAGAACTGTTTCAGAGTCGGATAATCTAATTGACTGACTTGCCAACTGGATTGCTTTCATGCCTGAGGGGCAGGCCATGTTTATTGTCTGGGTTGGAACTGCTTCGGGGAGTCCACCACGTATGGAAGCTGTGCGGGATGGGTTGGGACCATTACCGGCCTGACGACAATTCCCTAAAATAGCTTCGTTGATATCGGTTGGTTTAATGCCGGCTCGTTTGATTGCTGCTTCGATTGCAACGGCACCAATATCGTACGAGGCCATACTTTTCAAAGTACCACCAAATCGCCCCATGGGGGTACGGCAAGCGGAGATACAAACAACATCATTCAAATTCATATTTTTATCCTCAAACGTATTCGTTTATATGTATTGACCACCGTCGATTTTGATAACTTCACCTGTGATATGACGCGAGTCTTCGCTACACAGGAATGCTATTACAGATGCAATTTCATCTGGCATACCGAGACGACCCAGAACAGTTTCACCGGCAGCGTTTGATTTAATTTCTTCTGAGAGGTCGGCCATCATGTCGGTAAGAATCATTCCTGGAGCAACTGCATTTACATTGATGGAAGCTTTGCCGAGTTCCCGAGCGACAGTTTTTGTCAGTCCTATAATTCCTGCTTTGGAGGCAGCATAGTTTGACTGGCCGAATTTACCACGCATACCATTGATCGATGTCACATTTACAATTTTACCGTGCTTTTGTGCACGGAAGATTGGTGCAACTGCACGGATAAAACTAAAGTAGCCTTTGAGATTGGTGTCGAGAACGGCGTTCCATGCATCCTCTTCCATTTTCCAAATAACACCATCACGATTGATACCGGCGTTGTTGACGAGAATATCTATTTGGCCAAAGTCAGCAGAAACTTGTTCAATCATCTTCTGTACATCGT
>JAUVAR010000064.1 GCA_030591625.1 Candidatus Zixiibacteriota bacterium | reverse complement strand
TCATTGGATTGTTGGGCACATGACAGAATCGAGATAAGTCTTAGCCAACCTGATCGGCGATAAGATAGAATCTCCTTTGAAGGGTTTTTTCCAACGCGGGCAGGAAGTAAAAGAGATGTCCGAATATCCATCGTATGAAACAATTTTAAAAGCCTGGACAGAAACAGGAAGTGAGTTAGGAACCCGTTTTGAACAGGTAACCGGTGAGCTACTGACAACAGCCTCAATGCTTGGCACACCCGGTGAAGAAACTATTCAGGGAAATATCGCATTTCTTGCTTTACATGAATGTTATCACGTGGGACAGCTGGCTTCGGTTCGTAGAATGCTTGGCTACACCAGACCGTTTGGGTAACAGTTAGAGCTCAAGGCGATAGAGGGGACGCGATTGTGCGAGTCTTTGTATCTCTTTGAAATTATGCTCGATAAATATTTTTTCGGGACCGGTGAACGAAAAAGCGGCAGGTAGCTGTTTGCCGTCTTTGGTCAAAGTAACCGGGTAAGCTTCTACAAACTTACCCTTATGTTGTTTTATACCTTTAATAGCAGCCTCAACCATGCGGTAGCCAAGACCCAGACCACGATATCCTTTGGCTAAAAAGAAGCAGTTGATCACCCAGGTTGAATTTGGAAATTCATGTCGATATGCTTTTACAGTTTCGGTCCGAGGGAAATCAAGCCGTTTTCCAAATGAACACCATGCGACCGGTATGGAGCCATCAAAGGCTAAAATACCAAATACTTTACCGGATTCTACAATTTTTTTGAAAGTTTGCCGGTTGGGCTCACCTTTAGCCGTATCCCACATCTTGCCACCTTTGGGAATCCGCCAGTGCATACACCAGCATCCACCACAGGCACCTTTTTCCCCAAAAAGCTGTTCTATGTAAGGCCAGTCGGATTTTTTTAATTGTCTCACTTTGATTATATCTGGATTAGATTGGTCTGTCATGACATTATTATATGATCACATAAAGGAATCAGCAATCACATTATCGGCTATCATCAAGATGTTCTCGGTAAAAACGCTTGATTTTCGTAACGGAGATCGTATAATAATTGATTAAGGACCCCGTATAGTAAGTGGGGTCAGTACATTGCTCGGGACTCTGTATTACCCGAACAATAATGGAGAGAAAAAAACTAAATCTTTTATAAGGTGATGATTAATGAAATTTGATGACTCCCTGCAGGGCGATATTGTTGTCCTCACTGTCTCAGGTAAAATCATGGGTGGCGAAGAAACAACTCTCTTCCATGGTAAAATCCATGAGTACATTCAGCTCAATAAGAAGAATATCTTAGTCGATTTGGCAAAAGTTGACTGGATGAACTCAGTCGGTCTTGGAATGCTGATTTCAGCTCTTACCACTGTCAAAAATGCTGGTGGCAGACTTGTTCTGGCTAATATAACCAAGATCGAATCGATCCTGACGATCACTCGTTTGATTACAGTATTTGAGCATTACGATTCTCGCGACGAAGCTATTGCTTCTTATTCAAAATAGCATTCTGACTAAAGTCTTTTAAAGCGCTCTTCGGTATTTTCCGGAGGGCGCTTCTTTTTTATATTTCAAAACATATTAGCTGGTAGCCTGTTTTCGGTTTTTGTAATTACATCTGCCAATTTGAATTGAAAAAGTCTCGTAATTCGATTCACAGGTTGCTCGATATTTTTTGTATAATACATACACGAAATTGATATTTAAGGAAACAGATATGGGACAAGATATAGTAACAGTAGATGCCTTTACCGCTAAACCGTTCGCAGGTAATCCGGCGGCAGTATGTCTGATGGAAAAAGCTGCCGACGAACAATGGATGCAAAATGTTGCGATGGAAATGAATCTCTCAGAAACTGCGTTTCTATATCCAATTGGTGATAGCAAATATCATCTTCGCTGGTTCACACCCAAAGATGAAGTCGCCCTGTGTGGACATGCTACGCTCGCCAGTGCTCATGTTCTCTATACTGATGGGCACCTTGCAAAAGATGTGATAGCACGGTTTGAGACTCTCTCAGGCGAATTGACAGCCCAAATGTCAAAAGGGATGATTGAATTAAACTTCCCGGAGCAGAAAGCTACAGAATGCGAACCACCCAAAGGTTTGATTGAAGCGATAGGCGCACCCGTCAGATTTGTTGGAAAATCGAAGTCTGATTACCTTGTCGAACTCTTGGATGAATCATCTGTGCGCAATCTCAACCCCGATATTGCTACCCTTAAGAATTTGCAGGTTAGAGGCGTTATTGTAACAGCTCAGTCAGATAATAATCCGTACGATTTTGTCTCAAGATTCTTTGCTCCCGGTGTCGGTGTTGATGAAGACCCCGTCACTGGTTCCGCCCACTGTACGCTTGCTCCCTTTTGGAAAGAACGCCTTAACAAAGAAGAGTTCCTGGCGTATCAAGCATCAGGTCGAGGCGGAGAAGTAAGTATCAAAATCGAAAATGACCGCGTGAAATTGAGTGGTCACGCCATTACAATGCTTCGTGGCACCCTGCAAATTTAATCAGAACTGTTTTTCAATGAAGAAAATAAGCATGTCGTAACAAATCTAATTGCGTCAGCTCTGCGACTGACTATATTCGATAACTATTATGAGTCGCTTAACCGAATCACTCAACGAAGGACAGCTCGAAGCTGTTCTGACAACCGAAGGTCCCCTTCTGGTAATCGCCGGAGCTGGATCGGGCAAGACCCGTGTCTTGACCCGCCGGGTTGCCCACATCCTGACCGAACGATTGGCTGAACCGTATCAAATTCTTGCGGTAACTTTTACAAACAAAGCAGCCGGTGAGATGACCGAGAGGATTGCGTCACTTTTGGGTAGCGGGATATCCGACCTGAACGTCGCAACGTTTCATTCATTTTGTGCCCGCCTCCTACGTCGCGAAGCTGAGCATATCGGATACACCTCAGATTTTACAATATACGATGCCGATGACTCACGCACATTGGTCAAGAACTGTCTCAAGCAGCTCGGATTTTCTGACACACAGTTTCCACACCGTGCACAGTTAAGAAAAATATCTGACTTTAAAAACCAGCTTATATCATCAGAGGCATTTGCCAAACAGGCCTCTGGATATTTTGAGACTCGCTCGGCCCAGATCTATTCCCTCTATGAAAAACGTTTGCGTGAATGTCGGGCGATGGATTTTGATGATCTCCTTTTTCAAACAGTCACTCTCTTGAAATCAAACGAGGGAATTGCAAAAAAGTATCAACAACGTTTTCATTATATCCTCGTTGATGAATACCAGGACACTAACCATGTGCAGTACATGCTTTTGAAAATTCTCGCTCAGGGTCATGGTAATATTTGTGTGGTAGGTGATGAAGATCAGTCGATCTACGGATGGCGTGGTGCTGATATTCGTAATATCCTTGATTTCGAAAAAGATTTTCCCGGCGCAAAAATAATCAAACTCGAACAGAACTATCGTTCAAGTGGTAATATTCTCAAAGCGGCATCGGCTGTCATCAGTAACAATGAAATGCGAAAAGGTAAAACACTTTTTACCTCCGACGGTGACGGCGAAAAAATTCGCGTTTTGATGGTTGATCATTCGCTGGACGAAGCCAAACGTGTCATTGAAACAATTTCGAACGCAAATGTCCCGTATAACAATGTTGCAATATTATACCGCACCAACGCACAGTCGAGACCTCTTGAAGAACAGCTTCGTCGAGGGGGATTACCTTATCAAGTATTTGGGGCTGTTTCGTTCTACTCGCGCAAAGAAGTAAAAGATTTGCTCGCATACCTGAGGTTGCTCGTTAATCCAAAAGATGATGTTTCGTTTGGACGGGTTGTAAATTATCCCAAACGGGGTATCGGGCTTAAGACGCTTGAACAGATCGGTATCCTTGCAGAACAACGAGGCTGCTCACGCTATGAGTTGCTCCTGCAGCTGGATTCTCATCCCGAGCTTTCCGGTAAAGCAAAAAAGCTTCAACCGTTTGTCGAGTTGATCCAAAAATACCACGCCAGAGTTGACGATCATGCGGTTGATATTGTTATACAAGACTTAGTTGAGGAGCTCGGACTTATTCAGGAATTGCTCAACGAAGACCCAATCAGCGGACAAACACGAGTTGAAAATATCGAAGCGTTTGTTGAAGGTATAGTCGATTACTCTCGCTCCCATCCAGAACCAAGACTGGCCGAATATCTTCAGGAGATTTCACTCTTTACTGACCTTGATCGCTACAAAGATGACGACGAAAAAGTTTCACTGATGACAATTCATGCCGCCAAAGGACTTGAGTTTGATGCCGTTTATTTAGTCGGCATGGAAGAAGGTCGTTTTCCGTTACAACGTGCAATTGCGGAACCAGTTGAACTTGAAGAAGAACGCCGTCTCTTCTACGTTGGGATGACTCGTGCCCGAAGAACTGTTCATCTCTCCTTTGCATCGGTAAGATTTCAGTATGGCGATGTTGAATCTATTCCATCTCGCTTTATTCGTGAAATCCCAAAAGAGATAATTGAAAAAAGAGATTTACGACAAAAGACAAAATACGATTATTCGACCAGCCGACCGAGTCGTCCTTCTGCTCCCGTCGCACCTGTGCGACCTTCTGGTGAAAGCTATGTTGAATACGAAGAAGAAGAACTAATCAGGCCGGGTAGTGTGGTAGCGCATCCGACTTTTGGACGTGGTTCTATCTTGAAGGTTGATGGGTTTGGTGAATCGCTAAGGCTTGAAATTATGTTCACAGGTGTTGGGGTAAAGAAAGTTTTGGCCAAGTACGCGCGATTAAAAGTGATTGGATAGTATTTGCATTTTTAGTTGCACCTGGTCACAATATTATTTTTTTGTTCTGAACGGAAGCACACACTAAGAGGAACAAGCATTGGATCGTCTTCTTCATTACGAGATTTCAAAAAAACTCGGCGAAGGAAAAAACTCAGAGACATTTCTTGCTCTGGACACCGGATTACAACGTCCGGTCGTTATAAAGAAATTCCTCCGCAGGAAATTCACTCAGGATGAGATTGGTAAATTCAACGTAAGCCGGAAGGTTATTGAAGAGATCGGCCTTGCCGGACTTGGTGTCTGTTATTCCATTGAAGAAATAGATTCTGTTTTTTATCTGATGCGTGAGTATGTCGAAGGGTATTCGATCCGTCAGCTCGCTCAGATGCGTCGTATGAGCTATTCGCGAACAATAAAAGTAGCTATTCAAATATCCAAACTCCTCCAGCAATTGCACAGTCGCGATCAATTACATCTGAACATCACTTCAGGTAATATTTTTGAAAATCTGGAATCAGGAATTAAGCTGCTTGATCACTCTCTAGCCCCAACATTTGAGCAAATATCTTCTGGACGAGTTGCAGCGGATGATCTTATTTTTCTCGCCCCCGAACAGGTTGAAGGAAAGGTCCCGGATGTTCAGACAGATTTTTATTCACTTGGTATTGTGATCTATGAAGCTCTTACCGGACAGCTCCCATTTGCTCCAACCAATCGCGAGAGTTTGCGTCAGGC
The DNA here is from genome assembly GCA_030591625.1 of Candidatus Zixiibacteriota bacterium. Taxonomy (GTDB): domain Bacteria; phylum Zixibacteria; class MSB-5A5; order GN15; family FEB-12. Next base: position 5,044 of record JAUVAR010000064.1, on the reverse strand, counting down.
TATCTTAGCCGGTGAAGCCGATCTTACTATTGAGGAACTGAAAGCTCACCCACCCGAAATTAATCTTCTGCTTAAGAGACTCCTGGCTCTCAGGCCATCGGAGCGGTTTTCATCCGCATCGGAGCTTCTGGCCACTCTGGAGGAGATGTCCCAATTTCATGCTCATGACACCGGTCGACCTCCAGAAGCTACTCCTCCCGATCAGTCACGCAAGTGGCTCGGAATAGGCATTCTTTTTATGCTTCTGTTGATATTCTGGCTGGTTCTCACAACAGTTTATCGTTAAACGAATTACTCCCAAATATCGATTATTTCAGCCCGGAAATAAGTCACTAATTTCAGTTAGAACCAAAAAGTCCTTGGATTGATCTTACTCTGAAGTTATAATTTGGGGTTTGGCCCTTTTGGCAGGGAATAGTAAACTATAGTTGAATGAAGTAAAGATGAAAATAACTCACAATAACGAAGAAATCGATATCAAGTCACGTCTGCCGGTAATCCCGCTTAGGGATGTAGTAGTGTTCCCACACATGATCTACCCACTTCTGGTTGGCCGTGAGTTTACTGTCAAAGCACTTCAAAATGCGATGATTAATGATAAGCAGGTTATGTTGGTCGCACAGCGTTCGCCTGCAACCGAGAAGCCATCTCAGGCAGACCTTTACGATATAGGACTGGTCGCTCGAGTCCTGCAGGTAATGAAAATGCCGAACGGAACGCTCAAAGTTCTCGTTGAGGGAATGATTCGGGCAAAGATTGTCCGTATAGACAGAAAAGGTGGATTCATGCTGGCCGGTTTTGAGCCGATGCTCAGAACCGAGGAAAAGACTGACCGCGAAACCGAAGCACTCTCACGAGCTACTTCGGAACAGTTCACAGAATATGTCAGACTGAACCGTCGTATTCCCGATGAAGTTCTTGTTTCGGTTGCCTCCATTGAATCGTATTCCCAATTGGCCGACAATATTGCCGCTCATCTGATCCAAAAAATCGAGACCAAACAGCAGCTTCTGGAAACTAAAACAGCCAAAGATGAATTTTTGGTCCTCTCGGAGATTTTCCGCGAAGAGATCGAAATATTGAAAATTGAAATGAAGATTGATGGCTCAGTACGTGAATCGATGTCACGCGGACAGCGTGAAGTTTATCTTCAACAACAATTGAAAGCTATTAAAGATGAACTCGGCCAAGGTGATGAACCGGGTGCCGAGATTGATGATCTCTATGCTAAGCTCGATGCCGGTGATTTTCCGGACAAGGTCAGAACACGAGCCGAAGAGGAAATTCGCAAACTTTCAAAGATGCATCCATTCTCTGCCGAGTCGGGTGTTGTAAGATCATATCTCGAATGGCTTCTCGGACTCCCATGGAATGTAACCACAGAAGACCGCACCGACTTTAAAGAAGTACAATCTATTCTTGACGGTGATCATTATGGTCTTGAGAAAGCAAAAAAACGAATCCTTGAACATCTTGCGGTTGTCAGACTTGCAGGAAAAGTAAAGGGTCCGATTCTGTGTCTCGTGGGTCCTCCGGGTGTTGGTAAAACTTCGGTCGGTCGTTCAATCGCAAGAGCATTGGATAGAAAATTTGCCCGGATGTCGCTGGGTGGTATTCATGATGAGTCCGAAGTAAGAGGTCATCGCCGTACATATATTGGTGCTATGCCCGGACGTATTATACAGGCACTCAAAAAAGTAGAATCTTCATCACCTGTATTTCTATTTGATGAAGTTGATAAGATTGGAAAAGATTTCAGGGGTGACCCATCATCGGCGTTGCTCGAAGTTTTAGATCCAGAACAGAACAGCACATTTTCGGATAACTATCTCGAAATTGAATATGATCTTTCAGATATTTTGTTTATAACAACAGCGAATTCGATGGCTCCAATTCCGCCCGCCCTACGCGACCGGATGGAGATTATTCGACTGCCCGGGTATCTTGATTTTGAAAAATCTGCTATCGCACGAGATTACCTCCTACCTAAACTCAAAAAAGAGATCGGCCTGAAAAATATTGAATTAGATGTTCGTGACGACGGTCTTTTTGAGTTGATTCAGTTCTATACTCGTGAAGCAGGTGTTCGTGAACTTGAAAGACAGCTCGGTTCGATTCTCCGCAAAACAGCCGTTGATCTTGCCAAAGGTAAACGCATTCGTAAAATCGTTCTTAATAAATCTCGTGTACAAAAAGCCCTCGGACCTCGTATCTATTCAAGGACTAATATCAAGACTGTACCAACAATCGGGTATGCGGTCGGTCTCGCCTGGACTTCAATGGGTGGCGAAACATTGCCGGTTGAAGTAGTTCCATTGCCGGGAAAATCAAAACTGACGCTAACGGGATCGCTCGGTGATGTTATGCGTGAATCGGCGATTGCAGCGCTATCTTATATCAGAAAACATGCTCGCAAGTTTGGTCTTCCAGAAAATTTCTACGAAAAAATCGAACTGCATGTTCATATTCCCGAAGGTGCGGTGCCTAAAGATGGCCCATCGGCAGGTATTACATTACTGACAGCTATGGTCTCAGCCCTTACTGATCGACCTGTCAGAACAGATGTTGCAATGACCGGCGAACTTACGCTGATAGGCGATGTACTTCCAATTGGTGGTCTCAATGAAAAACTTCTCGCCGCCAAACGAATTGGAATTACAGAAATTATTCTACCCGAGAGAAACCGCAAAGATATTTCCGAACTCGCACCGGAATTACTTGAGGGCATGAACTTAAACTTCGTTAAGAAGGCCAGCGATGTATTAAAACTCGCAATGGCTGATTCAAAGTTTCTTACAGCATCTGCCAAACCAACCGGAGGAACGCCCGCAAGGCTTTCGTAATAATGGCTGGCCCTCGCAAAACAGGCGGAAAAAAACCACCGAAGGATAAGTCTATTGTTACCAGTGGACGGCTTCGTGTTGAGTTTATTGGTTCATTCTTTGAGTTGAATCAAATACCCAAAGATAAAAAACCTCAGATAGCTGTAGCCGGAAGGTCGAACGTTGGGAAATCATCCCTCCTCAATCTGCTGCTCGGTTCAAAAAAGATAGCCAAAGTTTCATCTACTCCGGGTAAAACAAGATCATTGAATTTCTTTGATATAAATAACAAATTCTATTTCGTTGACCTGCCCGGTTATGGTTACGCCAAAGTACCTATAGCCGTCAAAGAAGACTGGGGTCGCTTGATTGAAGATTACCTCACCAACTGCGAAGATTTAAAAGGGTTAATCCTTTTGCTCGACTGTCGGCGTGATGTTGCGGGCGAAGATCAGGACCTTATTGATTGGTTGGCCGAGAAAAAAATGCCGGTTCTTATCGCTCTCACCAAAGGTGATAAATTAACTCGCAACCAGTTGGCAAAAAAAGTTATTGAGATGGAAAAGACACTTGGATGTGATGTCATGGCGACTTCGGCATCCAAAGGTATTGGAAAAAAAGAATTGTCTGACGCAGTTTTCGGATTGGTCGGATAAAAGAATTATATAGAAGAGGAAAGCGTAGATGGGGAAAAACAGAATCGTAGTCGGTTGCCAATGGGGGGACGAAGGTAAAGGTAAAATCGTCGATCTCCTGGCAGCCAAATCAGATCTGATTGCACGTTTTCAAGGAGGCGCAAACGCCGGACATACTATCATCGTTGGTGATAAAAAATATGTCCTGCATTTGATTCCATCAGGAATTATTCAAGAGAAAAAACTCTGTTGTATCGGCAACGGGGTAGTGCTTGATCCTATTGAATTTCAGGCCGAACTTTCTTTCCTCGATGAAAAAGGAATCGACTACCGAGGCCGACTCTTTATTTCACCGGCGGCAAACCTCGTGTTGCCGTACCACCGACTAATTGATGCCATAGATGAAGAAAAGAGAGGTACCGCCTCAATCGGAACTACCGGACGAGGCATCGGGCCGGCCTACGTTGACAAAGTTGCACGCAACGGTATCAGAATGGTCGATCTCTTTGCACCCGACAGACTTCGCAAAAGACTTGATTATCAAAAGAAAATCAAAGCGGCCTATCTCGATGGTTCAGCTGACGAACGAGCCGATCTCGATAAGACATTTGATGACCTTATGGCCATGGCCGAAATGTTTAAGCCGATGGTTGTTGATATCTCACGCATGATCTACAAAGCAAACGACGAAGGGAAATCGATTCTTTTCGAAGGTGCCCAGGGCACGATGCTTGACGTCGATCTTGGGACCTATCCGTTCGCTACATCATCCAACACAACAACCGGAGCAGCACTCACCGGACTCGGTATCGGCCCCGGCATGATTGACGAAGTTATTGGAGTAGTTAAAGCCTATACAACCAGAGTTGGATCAGGCCCATTTCCAACCGAACTGATTGACAATGTTGGTGAAGAGCTAAGACGACTCGGCGACGAGTACGGTGCTACCACCGGACGCCCTCGCAGGTGTGGTTGGCTTGATCTTGTATCGCTCCGGCATGCTTTCCGCGCCAACGGAGTTAATTCAATGGCTGTAACAAAACTTGATGTGCTCGATGAATTCGCCGAAATAAATGTCTGCACAGAATATGAATTCGAAGGTGAACGATCACCCGAGGTTCCATTAGATCTGGCCAACCTCGCACATGTTAAACCGATCTATCGCAGTTTCCCCGGATGGCAGAGCGATACAACAGGAATCACTAATTTTGATTCATTGCCCGAAAATGCAAAGAAATACTTGAATTTTATTGCCGGAGATCTTGGAGCAACGATCAAACTTGTTTCGACCGGCGCAAAACGCGAAGAAACCATAATGGTCTGAGATCGAATAAAAATGAATAACTACAATAGAAACATTAATATCAAATTAACAGACAGAGGAAATATAATGAAAATTATTATCACAGCTTTTGCCTGCGCTTTGCTCTTGGTCACTCTGGGCTGTAAAGAGGATTTCACAATGACTGAAACAGGAGTTAAAATACAGGACCTCGTTGAAGGTACCGGAGCCGAATGCGTAATGGGTTCAACAGTAGATTGTCATTACACGCTTTGGTTTGCATCGCCTGAAGGTGTCAAAGATAG
>JAUVAR010000251.1 GCA_030591625.1 Candidatus Zixiibacteriota bacterium | reverse complement strand
CTGATAGTATCTGCCTGGAAATAAAGAAGAGCTGTAATTTCAGTTATGTTATTTTTCTTAAGAAGCTTTACGATATGTTCCATCATTGGCAGATTGCCAATTGGGACCATCGGTTTGGGGACATTTATTGTTAGAGGACGAAGCCTGGTGCCAAATCCACCGGCCATAATAATCGCTCTCATCTATTAGCTCCTGCTCTGATGTTTAGGTGTCTGTTTGAGAATACCAATCTCTATTAATAGATCGGCTGCTTGTCGGAAATCTCCAAACTTTTCGAACTTAATATTATTGTCCTGACAGTAGGTCACTAAGTCCTTTTTAGCCAGTAAAATATCTGCCTCTTTAGCGGCGCAGGCATCGGAGTAGCCATCACCCAGGAAAACAACTTTTACAGGCTGATCTTGTTTTTCTCGGAATTCAGCTATTCGCTCACCTTTACAACTGCCACATCGCCGGCAATTTGAGTTCTGGTGCGGGAATTCCATTGTGAGCTTGTTGCCTTCAAAATTACCGATATTAGACAAAACTTCCAAATCTCCCAATCCGTTCTTCTTAAGCAAATAGCTGATATAGAATTCCATTCCCTCAGAAATTATAACAGGTTCAATCCCGGAACTGCGACAAAGTGCGACAAAATCTGCAAAACCGGAATCAAGCTCAAATTGATCGACATACTTAAGTACCTCAGATTTGGTTGCGCTTACCATCTGGGCCTCAAGTGTCAGAATTTCGCGGGAGCTGATACGCCCAGCCTGCCATTCTGGAATCAAAGCATCATTTCGTCCATCCGAGAAGTGATGGAACAGCCGGTAGCCAACATCTTCGTTCGCAATAGTGCCGTCAAAATCACAAAATATGAGATACTTATTCTTATTCATGATTATATAAACTTAATAAAAATTGATGAAAGCATAATTACAAACAGCAGATAACTGAGCATCATATACTTCGGATGATTTGAACGTCTGAATGTTTCAGAAAGAGCAATTACCCGAAGTAATGTAGCACCGATTATTGCCATGATTCCGATATATGTAAGCGACTCAGCAAGCGAACTGTCAAAAAAGTAGATAGCTGTCACAGCACTGTAATATATAATAAAGATATACCAAAGCGTGCTTTGCAATTTTACAAGCATGCCCAGATCCGGTTGTTCTGAATTCATAGCATCTCCATCACAGGTTCGTATCCGAGTTTAATAGCAAGATAGAGCATCACAACAAAGAATATAATTCTTACAATTTTAGGTTTGGCCAGCGCTCCAAAATAACCGCCAATCTTCCCGCCAACTATAATTCCTAAAATCACAGGTGATACGATAGCAAGGTCGATCCTGTCCGAAAAAAAGTAAACTGCAGTTGCTGCAGCGGCAGAAAATCCGGTTATAAACGATGACGTTCCTCTTGCTGTGCTTAAAGGAATGCCTACAATCAAAAACAGCGCAGGTACAATTATCACACCACCACCAACACCAATCAAACCGGCCAGAATACCAGTTCCAAAAACTAAAACGATACAGAGCGGTAGCCTGAATGATCGCATCTCGCTAACCGAGTGGCGCGTGTCATTCTTGCGACCTTTCAATAATGAGAATGCAGTATAAACTAGAACGATAGTAAAAATAAGTCGCACCACTCCGGTTGGGATGATGCCATTCAATAGCGATCCGGAAATTCCACCCGCAACCAGAAAGGTTGCAAGTATTGCGATCATCTCCAGATCGACCATCTGTTTCTTTAAGTATTCCGTTGATGCCGAAAATGAGTTAACAACTATAGCTGCTGCCGACACAGGTACTGCATCTTTTATATCGATGCCAAGTCCAACCGTCAGGAACGGCACCATCACAATGCCACCACCCAATCCTAAATACCCACCAAGTATTCCGGCCGATAATCCGCATAACAGGTACAGTAAAGTGTCAATCAAGGTTGTTGGTCCTCTCGGATAACTTCGACTGCCATCTGAATGTCTGCTCGCTCCCGTATTATTACATCGGCGTATGATTGATAAGTCCCAAATTTTCGTTCAATTGCCAGCTGTTTGAGGCGCATCTTTATATAGTTCGCATAGCGACTAAAAATTCGTCTATCGAGTTTTCTTGCATCCCGCGTTAACCATTGTGTCAGCTTCAATGTACTGACCTTTACACGTCCGTAACGAGCATAGTTCTCAAGTAGTTTGGCCGACTGTGTAATTCGTGAACGATAATTGAAACCATTCTCTTTACAATATTTCTCAAATCGTTTAAGCCACTCATCCGATAATTTCAGTTGCCCCGCACTCTCGATGATCTCATCCTGATTCTCGATTGCAAATTTGTTTAGTAACAATGAATTTTCCAAACGACGGGGGAATGTGTGGCGATTAATAAATTTAAAGAAATGATCCGGTGGCAAACCATGACCAACATCTTCCAGTGTAGAATCAAATTCATTCAAGTAAACGTTGCCCTCAAGAAAATAACGCGAAATTGTCAAACGCAACCCACTACCGTCGGGGAAACGAGTGAAGCCCTGCACCAATCCTTTACCGTACGTTGTATCACCAATAAGTGTCGCTCGCCCCAGTTGCCGGAGTGAACCGGAAACTATCTCAGCCGCCGATGCCGTGCCATTATCAACTAAGATTGCAATAGGTAATTTATTGGAGTAATCATCCTTGGAGGAATAATGCTCTTCCGTCTTCCAAATTGAACGTGCATCAGTCCCAACGATTAATTGACCCGACTCAAGAAAAAGGTCGGCCGTCTTGTATGCCTCAGATAACAGCCCACCCGGATTACCCCGCATATCCAATATTATTCCATTCGGTTTTGGACGTGATGGCGCCAGTAATGAATCAAGCGCTGCCTTCACATCATCCGATGTACCCGCTCCAAAATCAACTATGTGCATGTAGAGCATAGAATCTTCTGTCAGTCCTGCGAATGGCACATGCTGCAGAGGTATGCGACGGCGCGTCATTGTCATGCTCAGTGTGTCTTGATCGACCGCCCTGTAAACTGTGACATCGACATCCGATCCATCCGGTCCGCGTAGCTTATCGCTCGCCCCGGTTGCAGTTAATTCACCCAATGAAACTGAGTCAGCCATGATAATCAAATCACCGGCTAAAATACCTGCCTTAAGAGCTGGTCCATTCTCTCGCACCGACATCACCAGAAGACCATTAGTTCGCTTTAAGATTGATACACCAATACCACCATACCCACCGGAGAGTTCTTCGTCAATCTGACGGAACCTGCTGGTGCCAACATAGGATGAATACGGATCAAGTTTTTCAAACATCGCATCCATCGCCTGATTAAACATTTTATCCCAGTCAAGCTGCCCCGCGTATTCTTCATTCACGCCGAGTGCGATACGGGTCCAGTTAAGCGCCTGTTGCAGACCCGGATCAGAAAGGACATAAACAGCCGAGCCACCCGTTAGCAATACGATGAGAAACATCAGACAGGCCGAAACAAATACTGATCGTCTGGTTAAGAATTGAGATTGGTTATTCATCGGGTGCGAAGTCTGCGGTTGAGATGTATAGTTAGATCATTAAAGATTTCTTCGACCGAACGAGTAGCATCGATCAGCTTAACACGCCTGCTCTCTTTGGATGCGATCTCCAGAAACCCATTGCGGACCCTGTTATGAAATGCTCTTGATTGAGATTCAAGGCGATCAAGTTTTGTCCCTCGTCTCGTGAACGCTCTTTTGAGATCAATATCAAACAGAAAAGTAAGATCAGGCTTGGCATCTTTTGCTACGATATTATGCAACGAGCGGATAATATTCAAATCAAGCTTGCGGCCGTAGCCCTGATACGCCGTAGTTGAATCATAAAAACGATCGCACAGCACAATTTCACCATTTTTTAGAGCCGGTAATATCTCAGCACTAATAATCTCTGTTCGCGCAGCCTCATAAAGCATCAGTTCTGTCATATCAGACATTTCAGATCGACGGTCCAGGAGGATCTTGCGGATTTTTTCAGAAACTCGGGTGGAGCCCGGTTCACGCAGCGTGTGAACGGCATAACCCAACCCTCTTAGATATTTTGCTGTGAGCTTTAGTTGAGTTGTCTTTCCACAGCCATCTATCCCTTCAAATGTCACAAAGAGGGGACGACCCGGATTGGGTGATTTTTTCTTTTTAGTATTCTTAGTCATATAAAAAACCG
>JAUVAR010000244.1 GCA_030591625.1 Candidatus Zixiibacteriota bacterium | reverse complement strand
GAACCACCAGTAGGATGTCAGTAATTAGATTATAGCTGACAACTTGCTAACAAAATCCGTACTATACCGTACAGTTTTAGGCGAATATTAAATATTCTTCTTCGCTTTTCTCAAATTATAACTTGTCAACTATCGTCCGAGTTGTATATTGGCCGGAGATTTTTGAGAGATTATTAACTGCTATTTTTCTGGAGGTTTACTTATATGGCCATGAAGATCACCGACGAATGCACAGCATGTGGACTTTGTTTGCCTGAATGCCCAACCGATTCAATCGAAGAAGGCGACATCTATGTAATCAGTGCAGATACCTGCAACGAATGTGAAGATCAGGATGGACCGGCATGTGTCGATGTATGCCCGGTTGACTGTATCGAAAAAGCATAGCCGATTAATTTAATCGATAGATTTATAAGAGCCGTTGGATTAAAGTCCGACGGCTTTTTTTGTGCAATTTTTTGAACAAAATCATCTGGCCGATTATTGGCTCTCTGGTCTTAGCATAATTTCGGAAAAATAAGAGGCTGCATCTATTTGATTTAGATAATTACCGATTGTCTGATTATTCAATTTCTGTGTGTGAGAGACGATTTTGGACAAAAAATAAGAGGGCGCTACTCTGGTTGGGAAGAGGGGGCTAGGAAACTTCCCAGGGACAGCAGAGAGTCACCCTCGCTATTCTGAGAATCATCATTTTAACTCAAATTGTCAAGCGATTTTTTTACCATATACTCTGTTATGTATAAGCATCCACATAATAAAACCGACTCAGTGTTAATATCTGACAATTTTCACCGGCATTGTCAGGAAATGTGGCTTTTTGAATTCATCAGGCATTTTAAGTTGTATGCGAAAATTCGTGTAGTAATTACCCTTTGGAAGGTTATCAGCCAAAATCACTTTCAATTCCATCGCCTCCCCCGTGTCAGCACTTTCCTTAGAAACCTCAATCGACACCCAATCGTTATAGTTTTCAATTGCTGTGATGCTCACACCTTCAAGTGATGGGTTAAGAATCTTTATAACCTTGGGAGCTGCTCCCGGTAGAAAAAATATTGATGAAGGATTCGGCCTGATACCCATCAACCATTGCCCGATAGTTGATAGATAGAAACATTCCATTTTAGGCGAAAATTCAGAATTAGTAAAAACTTGCATCGATTTACTCGTTCGACCATAATAATCTTTTGTGCTAAACTGGAGTTTCACTCGACCGGTATCACCCGGCGCCACAACACTATCTATCACCCATGCTTTAGAACAATCACATGATACAACCGCCGAATCAATTCTGATCGGTTCTGAACTTCTGTTTACAAATTCAAATTCATGATAAAGCAAATAGTCGATCCCGACTGCTCCAAAATCAAAAATTCTTCCAAGCGGCTGAAGTCCGGCTCCAGCCATAACAGGAATACAAATTAGAAGGACTAAAATCAACTGCGTGCATATTACTTTAGAAATACGATTCATATTTTCTCCGAAACTACTTCTTCATTTTTATTTGCAAACCCATTGGCCTGCATCCAATTATCATTATAGAATTTGCTCAGATAACGAATACCGCCATCGGCAAAAATCCCAACTATCAGATCATTCGGACCGGCACTCGCAGCTACTTTCTCAAGCGCAAACGCAACCGCCCCCGATGATCCACCTGCCGATATGCCTTCATTAAGAGTAATCAATCGTGCTCTTTCAAACGAATCACGATCCTTCACAGTGATAACTTCATCAATAATATCAGCATTCAATGCACCAGTGATAACATCTGAACCAATACCTTCAATCTTATATACAAACGGATCGCCCCGATGTTCACCAGTTATATAATTGGCAAAAACTGACCCATCCGGATCAACTGCTATTATCTTCAAATCAGGGTTTCTTTCTCTGAGAAACTTACCTGCACCCGAAATTGTCCCGCCCGTACCAACACCTGCTACAAAATGAGTAATCTTTCCGGCAGTATCTTCCCAAATCTCAGGTCCGGTCGTTCGGTAGTGAGCTTCGATATTATCCTGCGAGTCATATTGGTTGACATCAAAATAACCGTTCTCTTTGGCAATCCTGCGAGCAACCATATAATATCCATCAGGATCATTATGATCACAATCGGTTGGAGTAACAATCACTTCTGCCCCATAAGATTTCATTAGATTTATCTTCTCATCGCTCGTTTTATCAGGCATTGTAATTATCGATTTAAGTCCTAACACCGACGCAACCATAGCTATCGAACTGCCGGTATTTCCAGAAGTATTATCAACAACTGTGTCACCGGGGCTCAAAACACCCTCCTGCATTGCCTTTTGCAGTACATAAAGAGCGAGACGGTCCTTAGTTGAGCCGGTAGGATTGAGGAGTTCAAGTTTAACAAAAACTTGAGGGCCATTGTCAGGAATACCGGTTTTTAGTCTTACCAGCGGTGTATTTCCCGTAAGTTCTAATATAGAATCATAAGTTCGCATTTTTGCTCCGTTAGAATTGCCACATATTATACAAATAAACGTCTGTTTTCAAGCCATTATTAAGCTTTTCCTTACGCACTTTTTTGTTTGACTACTGGAGCCATATTCTGTATTTGATACTCAAGATAGATCGATTCGGTTCGATTAATAGAATAGAAATATAAATTCCCTCCTGAAGGAGTTCGAATGATGAAATATAAGATAATTCTGGCAGTTGTTTTTGGGCTGATTTTTGCCGTCGGTTGTGCCGACAAGCAGGAAGATGCAAACCAGCTTCAAGAACAGATGCGTCAAATGGAAGACGGCGACAGTACTACTGACACGACTGCTGTAGTTGATTCCATGACTGAACAGATCGCTGCCGATGCGAATGCTATTCCTGTCGAAGAAGAAGAACCAGCCCGTACAATGCCACAACGACCCGCAGGTGATGGCTTTGCTGTGCAGGTTGCCTCATGCGAAGATGAAAAGTATGCGATGTACATGGTCGACCTGTTCAAAGAGCGTGGCTATGATCCTTATGTGACAAGTTTCCGTCTGGATGATCAGCTTTTCTATCGTGTCCGTTTGGGTATGTTTGAAACTCGTTCAGAGGCACAAGGATTTGTCGATGAAATGAAAGACAAGTATTCGATCAAAGCCTGGATCGACTCAAACTAAATTGATTCTAAATTAGGTCTTGGTGCTACCAGCCGTTGGCTGTTGCAACCTGACAATAGATCGTTTTGTGCCGTCGGGTGACTCTGCCCGACGGCATTTTTATAAAGATCGTGCCCGTTGGATCTCCACATCCGACGGGTTTTTTTGTGCTGTTCATGTTTCGACAGCTTATGCGGACGGCTTATTTGATAAACTGGCAATGCCTGAGACCTGCCGACTACTTTTGATATAAATTATATTCAGCCATCTCGCCTCTTAACAACGTATATCAATCAGACCCGAGTTACAGTCGAGACAAACCTATAAATCATGATTATTTTTACAAAGGAGTTTTCATGAACCATCCTGTAGTTCATTTTGAGATTGGCGGTAAAGACACAACTCGTTCCAAAGATTTTTATTCAAAACTATTCGGTTGGAAAATAGAACAATCGGGGGCTGCCCAGATGGTATCGGCTGCGTCTGACATCGGTATAGGAGGACATTTGTCTTCACTGGGACATGAGCCACACAATTATGTCACTATCTATGTATTAGCCGATGACATCCCCGCCATGATCAAGAAAGCCGAATCACTTGGTGGATCAGTGGTGATTCCTGAAACAGAAGTCCCAGACATGGGACACTTTGCCTGGATCAAAGATATCGATAAAAACACTATTGGCCTGTGGAAACCGATGAGTCAGTAGATCACAGGTGGTTGTTGGAAGTGTGTTTCTAAAACCTGAAGATAGAGCCACACTACAGAATGTTTTTACAACAAATAATGCCCAGCCAATAAATTGACAGGGCATTGTATCAAATCTACAACTGACGTCGCTTACTTATCTGCACCTTTGTCCAAGTAGTTCTTGAACGATGCGAGTAAGTCGATTGGAACCGGGAAAATCATCGTTGAGTTTTTCTCCGCTGCAACCTCTGTCAATGTCTGCAAGAACCGCAACTGCATAGCGTTCGGGGCAGTCGCAATAACTTTGGCCGCTTCGGCGATCTTTCCCGATGCCTGGAATTCACCTTCGGCATGAATAACTTTCGCCCGGCGTTCACGTTCCGCCTCCGCCTGCTTGGCCATCGCACGAGTCATCTCAGGCGGTAGGTCAACATTCTTGACCTCAACAACCGAAACTTTGATGCCCCATGGTTCAGTTTGTTCATCGATAATACGTTGAAGCTCGGAGTTAATTTTCTCACGGTTCGTAAGCAGG
>JAUVAR010000086.1 GCA_030591625.1 Candidatus Zixiibacteriota bacterium | reverse complement strand
TAATCTGGAACCGAAGAGGCATGAAGATTTTCATATCTTAGGGTACCCCGCCCCTTGGGGTGGGTTTAGATGAGTGGAAGGTCTGGTGCCCCGCCGCTTGCGGTGGGTTCCGTGATTGTATAAACCGGGAACATAGGTAACGGATTCTTTCCCCGTACCCCACCTTTAGGTGGGTTTCATATTGATAGCGATGTCTTGACAGATTGGTTCCAACAGACGAATACTCCTGCATTTTCACTACCAACTCGATGTTAATTACTCTTCGTACACCATAGTTATGATCTGTCTATTGCAAAATATTGTTGTAATCTCCCATTCCAAACTCACGTCAGAATTACAATTTCAATACTACATCACTACAACGCACCTTTTTTTTGCACGAGCAAAGCCAATATGATGTAACTCCAATGAATATATAGAAGTAGCAAAATCTAACCAGTCCATAATAGTGATAATAACCACCGAATGACTACAAATACTCTGCTGATCGACTATTAGTGACTACTCTTTTTGCACGACCTCTAAGAAATGGCGGGTCTCCGCCAATGGCGGACGCACCACGCCCTACAAGACAAGACCAAACTTGCGTTCAATAATGTAATTTCGCATTTTGGGTTCATGAATGAAGTAAACAACAAACAGGACCAAGCATGAACACTATCGACTTAACAATAAACGATCAAATCGCAACGCTTACTCTCATGCGAGGCAAAGTCCACGCCGTCAACCCCGAAATGGTCGCCGAGTTATCTCAAACATTGAACGACCTAAGAACAAACGATGCAGTTAGATCATTAATACTGACCGGCGAAGGCAACTTCTTTTCGTTCGGACTCGATGTCCCCGAATTGTATCCGCTAACACCCGATGAAATGACATCATTCTTGACAAACTTTTGCGCTTTCAAATTAGAGTTGTTCACCTTCCCCAAACCTGTCATCTCAGCAATCAACGGTCATTGCATCGCCGCGGCCTGTATGCTCGCGGTTGCATCGGATCGTAGAATTATGGTCGAAGGTAAAGCACTAATCGGTTTGAATGAAATCAGAATCGGAGCTTCGGTCTTTGCAGGATCGGCAGAAATTGTCAAGTGCGCCGTTGGACATAAAAACGCCGAGACAATACTAATCGGAGGAGCGATGCACACGGGTGTTGAAGCTCTGCAAATGGGACTGGTCGAATCGCTTCACACCCCTGCTAACTTAATCCCACAAGCTGTATCAATTGCAAAAGATTTGGGCGGGTTGCATCCCGATGCTTTCAGTTCGATAAAAGCACTACTGCGTAACCCGATAGCCGAACGCATAAGACTAAACGAAAAGAAATCAATCGAACGTTTTGTCGAGATATGGTACACCAATGAAACCCGCGAATTGCTAAAATTAATCGCAATAAGATAACACAATTATGTATGGTTCAATTCCGGCGGATACGGATTAAAAAACGCCTGCTCACGAACCCAGGCGCGGTCATAGCGCACAGCCCAAACCAGGACTGTCGCACGTAACTTTAGAATTGTCTCAATAGTGAGTCGCGAGGAATTCAGGTTGCTTTCAAATCGTTCGATGTCGTTTGAACTCAGATCATCTCGGTAATGATCAAGCGCATTCTCAAATATTGCGTGAATATTTTTAGCGTTCTGTTTCAATTGCAGAGATTGATAAAGAATCTCAGAATAAGCACTGTATGACAGTTTTGAAGTCTTGTTCTTTGTTATTCCAAGAGCAATCAGAATAGAACTGTATAGCTCCTGAAATGCGAGCAGTTTCTTCTGCGTGGGGGAAGGGCCAATTTTCCGAAAGGCAGCAGTCATAAAAATGCTCGTTAAGAATCGTTCTCGGTTATTTGCATTTTGAAGATCAACCTCCGATGCAACAACTACTTGGTCAGAATAATTCAAAGCCTCTGACGCAAAGAGCCCGACACCATTTCGTTCAAACTCTGCTTTATCTTCTCGACTGTCGAACAATTTTACCTTTTGAATTCCACAAGTTGGAGATTTAGATTTTAAAATTATCCCGTCAATTTCTCCGATATCTTCAAAATACTTTCTCGAAAAATCGGTCATTCGTTTAGTTAGATTTAGTTTATTCGATAGTTGATACAGTTCAGTTTTATTACGATTCTTAACCAACCTGATCGGATCACGAGGAATCCCAAGTCCGATTTCGATTTCAGGACAGACCGGAATCAGTTTAGCCTGTCGCTTCAGTTTGGTCACAAACTGATCGCTTATGGTGTCACCATCCCATCGACACTTGGCCGATAACAGGCAGGCTGACACAACAATCCGGGGCTTTTCAAAAGTTTGTTTCATCTGTCTTCTCATGTTGAACTGAGCTTGAGTAGTATAATAGCAGCAATGCTGCGCTTTTGGAAGCTAATCCTGTCGCTTTACAATACTGAATTATCAACATATATTGTTATTCTTCGCTCACAATTGACCGAAGATATTTGTTATATCTCAATAACTTAAAAGGAAAGTCCAGCTTGAAGAAAAAGATTAGAATTGGAAATGCCGGCGGTTACTGGGGAGATGATCTCTCCGCGCTCAAACGACAGTTAACAGGTGGGCCGCTCGACTACATTACGATGGACTTCCTTGCAGAAATCACAATGTCGATTTTGCAACGCCAGAGAAAAGCAAACGCCGACCTCGGTTATGCCGTTGATTTTCTCCACCAGCTCGAAGAATGCCTGCCATTGATCGTCAAGAAAAATGTAAGAGTTATCTCAAACGCCGGCGGAATCAATCCTATTGGTATGGCGCGCAAAATTGTCGAGATGGCCAAAAAGAAAAAGCTTAATGTTAAAGTCGGTGTTGTTTACGGAGATGATATCTCCGGACAACTTTATGAACTCTCCGCTGCGGGTGAACGATTTGCCAACATGGAAACAGGTGATGATTTCTTTGCTGTTCGTTCAAGAATTGCTTCCGCAAATATTTATCTTGGAGCCGAACCTGTGGTGAAAGCACTCGATGCAGGTTGTCAAATTGTCGTGACTGGTCGTGTGACCGATACAGGTCTTACTCTCGCACCGATGATTCATGAATTTGGATGGCCAATGGATGACTGGGACAAAATGGCTGCGGGTGTTGTGGCCGGACATATGATCGAATGTGGCTGTCAGGTGTCAGGTGGAAATATTACCGACTGGCAGGATGTAAAAGATTTTGATAACATCGGTTACCCCATTGTCGAGATGGAAAAATCCGGTGATTTTGTCGTAACCAAACATAAGAAAACCGGTGGGCTTGTCTCTGAAAAAACAGTCAAAGAACAGCTTGTTTACGAAATGGGTGACCCCTCGAATTATATTTCTCCCGATGGAGTAGCAAGGTTTGACACGGCACATTTAAAAGTAGAAGGCAAAAATAGGGTACGAGTGAGTGGTATTAAAGGTCGTCCGGAACCGGATTATCTCAAAGTGTCGATGGCCTACGAAGATGGTTGGAAATCATCGGGTGAAGTTCTTGTCTCGGGCCCGGAAACCGATAAGAAAGCTGACATAATTGCAGATATCCTTTGGAATAAATTGAAGCACAAATATGAATCAAAGCGGACCGAGAAAATCGGTTCTGGTTCAATCTGGCCCGATGAACTAAGAGGGGCCGAATCAAATGAAATATTACTCCGCTTTGGGGTTCGTGATCAGGATTTTGGAAAAGTTCGCGATTTTGGAAAAGCACTTTCCACGCTTATTCTCTCCGGTCCGGCCGGCATGGCTGTAACCGGGCAGGGACGTCCCAAACCAAAACAGGTTGTTGCATATTGGCCGGCCTTGATTCATCGCAGTCGGGTGACTGCAAAAGTTCTGACGATCAACACAATCGGAGAAGAAGAGTTCTTTGAAATTCAATTCCCGATTCGTGTCCAGGCGACAACTCTTGAGCTTCCCAACGATAAGGGAGCACGAAAGAAACTTAAGAAAGCTGCCGGACGTGTCAAACAGGTTAGACTCTCAGAAATTTGTTACGCTCGCTCAGGCGATAAGGGTGACACCTGTAACATTGGTGTGCTCGCTCGTTCACCGAAGGTGTATGAATGGATAGTTGAGAATTTAACGTCGGATGTAGTAAAGAAATTCTTCAAAGGAACAACCTTTGGAAAAGTAATCAGGTATGAACTCGACAATCTTCATGCGCTTAATTTCTTGCTTGAAGAAACACTCGATGGTGGCGGGACAAGTTCATTGATGATTGACCCGCAGGGAAAAACACTCGCACAGGCACTTCTGCAAATGCAGGTGAAGATACCTGTGTCGTTGCTAAATAAATAAGACAGGTGGGATAGATGTTTCGCATCGAATCTAAGATCGACACCAAGACCGAACAGTTCCGTGAGAACGAAGAAAAAAACCGTGCTCTGCATTCTGACTTCCGTGAACGACTCGATAAAGTAAAACTTGGCGGGACCGAAAAAGCACGCACACGACACACCGACCGAGGGAAATTGCTTCCCCGTGATCGTGTAGCCAAACTTTTAGACAAGAACAGCCCGTTCCTTGAGCTTTCTTCGATGGCCGCGCATGATATGTACAATAATGATGCACCATCGGCCGGAATTATTACAGGTATCGGAACGATACACGGCAAGGAAGTAATGGTTGTGGCAAACGATGCGACAGTCAAGGGTGGGACATACTATCCGATGACTATCCGCAAACATGTCCGTGCCCAGGAGATTGCCGAATCGAATCACTTACCTTCGGTTTGTCTTGTTGATTCGGGTGGTGTGTTTTTGCCATTACAGGATGGTGTCTTTCCCGACAAAGATCACTTCGGGCGAATATTTTATAATCAAGCCCAGATGTCAGCCAAAGGATTAGCGCAGATATCAGTCGTCATGGGTTCATGTACAGCTGGTGGAGCGTATCTACCAGCGATGTCTGACGAAACTGTAATCGTGCGTAAGCAGGGAACGATTTTCATAGGTGGACCACCACTTGTAAAAGCTGCAACTGGTGAAGTTGTGTCGGCTGAAGATTTAGGAGGGGCCGATGTGCATTGTCGTACATCGGGTGTGGCCGATCATTATGCGCAGAACGATGAACATGCCTTACAAATGGCTCGTAATATTGTAGAGAATCTTCATTTAGATAAACCTTATGAATTAAATCGGATTGAACCGGAAGAACCGTACTATGATCCCGAGGAGCTTTATGGTGTTGTGTCGCATGATACTCGTAAACCGTACGACATTCGTGAGGTGATAGCACGAATTGTTGATGGTTCAAAGTTTCACGAATTCAAAGAGCTTTATGCAACAACGCTTGTGACTGGGTTTGCACGGATCATGGGATATCAGGTTGGAATCATTGGCAACAACGGTATTCTCTTTGGCGAGTCGGCCCAGAAGGGTGCCCACTTTGTCGAGCTATGTACACAGAGAAAAATACCGCTTATTTTCCTCCAGAATATCACCGGCTTCATTGTAGGTCGTCAGTACGAAGCTGGTGGGATCGCACGTGATGGCGCCAAGATGGTTCATGCCGTAGCAAACGCACAGGTACCGAAATTTACACTCGTTGTTGGTGGTTCGCATGGTGCCGGAAACTATGCGATGTGCGGACGTGCATATTTTCCACGTCTAATGTTGATGTGGCCAAACTCACGAATTAGTGTCATGGGTGGTGAGCAGGCATCGGATGTTCTTGTACAAGTGAAAGTAGAACAGCTCAAGCGAGAAGGTAAAACACTAACGCCTGCTGAAATGGATGAGATTCGTCGTCCGATACTTGAAAAATATGAACATGAAGGCTCGCCTTATTATTCTGGTGCCCGTCTTTGGGATGATGGCATGATCGGGTTTGCCGAAACACGACGGGTGTTGGCAATGTCAATTTCAATGTCACTCAATGCACCGATTCCAGACCAAAAATACGGCGTATTCCGCATGTAGGGCACAACGTGCCTTTTATAAAGTATTCAAAAGGTAAATAGAACGAGAAGAGTTTTATAAATGACATATAGTACGTTAAAATATATTAAAGACGGTGCAGTTGGACGAGTGACATTCAACCGTCCGGAGATTCACAACGCATTTAACTCGACAGTTATTACCGAGATGGCTGCATTGTTTGGTGAATTGGCGAACGATAACGAACTGCGTGTAATAGTTCTAACCGGTGAAGGTAAATCATTTTGTGCCGGAGCCGATCTGAATTGGATGCGCGAAGTTGTCAAACAATCAATCGATGAAAACCTTGCCGAGTCAAACGCTCTTGCCGATTTGTTCTATCAGTTATACACGTTCAAGCTTCCGATTATTGGTCGCATCAATGGTGCCGCTATTGGTGGTGGAACAGGCTTTGTTGCCCTATGCGATATCGCTGTAGCGGCTGAGTCTGCAAAGTTTTCATTCTCAGAAGTTAAGATTGGTGTTGTCCCTGCCTGTATTGGACCGTATGTGATTCGCAAAATGGGCGAGGGGAAAGCGCGCGAACTGTTTATTACCGGAGAACGAATGATAGCTGACCGTGCACACGAAGTCGGATTGGTGAACAGGGTTGTACCAGATGATATGCTCGACACTGAAGTTGATGCGCTGGTCAAATCAATTCTGTCATCGGGACCTGAAGCTGTTGCGATGGCCAAGAAATTAGTTAGTGAAGTACCTGCTATGCCACCCGAACAGTTCAAGCCATATACTGCCGAGATGATTGCACGTCTGCGAGTATCTGACGAAGGTCAGGAAGGAATGGATGCATTCCTTAACAAACGGAAACCGTCATGGGTTACGGACGGGGAGAAATGATGGCAAATAAGTTATTCAAGAAAATATTGATCGCAAATAGATCAGAGATCGCCGTTCGAATAATCAACGCCTGTCGCACGCTTGGCATTGCTACAGTCGCTGTATATTCCGAAGCAGATGTGAACGCAAAGCATAGACTTGTAGCCGATGAGTCGGTTCTGCTTGGTCCTCCACCTCCCAATGAATCTTATCTCGATGTTGACAAAATTATTGATGCTGCCAAAGAGTGTGGCGCTGATGCGATTCATCCCGGGTATGGTTTCCTTGCCGAGAATGCAGATTTTGCACGAAGGTGCAAGAAGGAAGGGATAGCGTTTATTGGGCCTTCGCCTGAAGCGATAGAACTGATGGGTAACAAAGTTGCCTCACGTGTCAAAATGGTCGATGTTGGCGTGCCTCTTATCCCCGGTATGAAAACGGCAGAGACAGATATAAATGTATTTGCAAAAGCTGCCGTCGAAGCTGGCTACCCGGTTCTTATAAAAGCTGCTGCCGGTGGTGGTGGTAAAGGGATGCGGGTGGTTCATGCACCGGACGAATTACAGACAGCTCTTGAAGCAGCCCAGCGTGAAGCAAAGAACGCCTTTGGTGATGATACAGTTTATCTTGAAAAGTATATCACTAATCCGCGTCATGTTGAATTTCAAATACTCGCTGACAAACATGGCAACTGTGTGCATCTGTTCGAACGGGAATGTTCAATACAACGCAGGCATCAGAAAATTATCGAAGAGACACCTTCGGTTGCGCTTGATGATGACCTTCGTACCTGCATGGGCAACGCTGCGGTATTAGTTTCGAAAGCTGCCGATTACGATTCGGCGGGCACCGTTGAATTCTTAGTTGATGAAAGTGGTGGCTTTTATTTCCTCGAAATGAATACACGCATTCAGGTGGAACATCCGATTACAGAAATGGTAACCGGCGTTGATCTTGTGGTTGAACAGATTCGTGTTGCTGCCGGTTTCAAACTACCGGATTATATGTACAATCTTACTCAACGCGGTCATGCTATCGAGTGTCGTATATATGCCGAGGATGGCGAGAATAATTTTATGCCGTCAACGGGCAAGATTTTGCATTACTCCGAACCTGTTGGACCGGGTGTCAGAGTTGACTCGGGTGTGATTGCTGGCTCTGAAGTAACAATCGATTATGATCCGATTATGGCGAAGCTGATTGTTCATGCCCCGGATCGGGATAGTGCTATTGTCAAAATGATTGATGCCCTCAATAATTATAAAATACTTGGTGTGAAAACATCGAAGCGGTTCATGATCGAATGTATGCTTCACGCCGAATTCAAAGCAGGTCGGACATACACGAATTTCATTGAACAGAACATGTCCGATCGAAATGATCTGAACGATGAAGTAATCAATATCGCAGCCGCTGTTGCAGCAGTTGCAGATGAAACTTCCGGTTCGTTTACAACCGGTGGAAAGAGTGTGGCGAAAATGCCTTCGGTCTGGGAGATGATCGGTCGCTTTGAAATAGGAGCGTCGATCAATGAATAAAACTGAATTCTACCATGATGGTGAACTTATTGAGATGTCATCGGAGAAGAATGGCGATAGTTATTCTGTAACGGTTGGTGATTCAACTATAAATGTCCGTCCACTCGGAAATAATCTATTCGCAATCGTTGACAATGGACCACAAAAGATCGTCGCGGCGGTTCGTTCGCAGGGTGTGTGGCATATCGATGTCGATTCTGTGCAGCTTGAACTTTCGGAACCTGATGAAAGCGGGTTTGGAGCAGGCGCGGGGGATCATGGCGAGAAGGACAAAGTCTATGCGCCGATGCCCGGCAAGATTGTAAAACTGCTGGTTGAAGTTGGTCAGGAAGTTGATGTCAAAACCCCACTTGTTATTGTTGAAGCGATGAAGATGGAAAACCAGGTTAATTCGAAAGCGAAGGGTAAAGTTAAGGCGATTAACTTTGCGGCGGGCGATCAGGTTGACACCGAGACACCAATAATCGAGTTGGAGTTGGAGACTAAAGAGGAGTAGGGTGTTGAGAACTGTAATGTTATTGAAACTCGAGAAAAATAATGTCTGACGGTTTCTTCGAAAATGACGTGAAAATTAATGCAGTCGATTTTCTTGAAAAGTGCATTACGTACTTGAAAGACAGCCATGACAAGATGGCCCTCAAATGGGCTGTTATTTGCATGTTTCAAGCTGTTTACGGTTTGCTAGTACATCGTATCGTAAGTTCAAACTATGAGTATGTGACCTCATTTTCTACTCCCAACAAAGAAGAAAAAAAGAAGCTCAAACGATACATTGAGTTAGAAGGTGAACGCGATCAGGAGTGGGATGAGTTGAGTAGATGGTATTCGGAGTTTCTTTGGTCCCAAAAAGCGAAACTCGATTCGTTTGGTAAAGTTCTTGATAAGGCGCGTAAAGGGCAGTGGCCTGGTCATAGTGCAGCTCTATACAAGTGTCTAAAGATTTCTGATGAAACAGTAGTTCAGTTGGGCAACCTCAAGGAACTCAGAAATCAATTCATGCATTACAGACCTATTTCCTTTCTATGGCACGATAGTGACT
>JAUVAR010000207.1 GCA_030591625.1 Candidatus Zixiibacteriota bacterium | reverse complement strand
TATATCCTCGCATCCAAGAAGAATGGCACTCTCTACACTCCCGTACCCCACCTAAAGCGACCTGAGAGCGACAGGTGGGCTTGCTCTTAACAACGAAAACCACACCATACCGATGTTAAATCCGGTGAGAATTCTACTATGTAAAAGCGAGATTAAAGTATGATAATGAACAGAGAACAATAATCAGAAAGTCTTAGAAAGGAATAATCCCTATAACTGTATCATCCGCAAAGACCATTGATTGACTACAACGACCTTTTTTTTGCACGAGCAAAGCCATTTAGCTCGGGCGTTCGAGTTTGTATTCTTTGATTTTTGTCCGCAGAGTATTGCGGTGGATTCCGAGTTTTTCGGCAGCAAGGGCGAAGTTCCAGTCGGTTGACATTAGAGTTGTTTCAATATGCCCTTTTTCGACCTCGGCCAGAGTTCCAATATTGACAGGTTGCGTTGAGTTCTTCCCCCTATCCAACCCGGGAAGATCCTTACGACTAATTTGGTCTCCTCTGGAAAGAACAACCGCCCGTTCGATAACATTTTCAAGCTCTCTGACATTCCCCGGCCAACCATAACTGCTTAGAGCGGATGCAGCTTCATGGTCGATTCCGGTAATCTTTTTACCAATCTTCACGCAAAACTTATCAAGGAATTTCCCTGCAAGCAAAAGAACATCCCCTTCTCGTTCTGCGAGCGAAGGCAGTTCGACCTGAATTACATTGAGCCTGTAAAACAAGTCTTCTCTAAAAGTCCCCTCTTTGATTCTCTCTTCAAGGTCGCGATTGGTCGCTGCAATAATTCTAATATCAATTTTTACTTCATTAACTGAGCCAAGACGCTGAATTGATCTCTCTTCGAGCACCCTGAGCAATTTCACCTGCATTGTCATTGGCATATCACCAATTTCATCAAGAAAGAGTGTACCGCCATCGGCAAGTTCGAATCTTCCCTGCTTAGCTCTATCGGCTCCGGTGAAAGCACCTTTTTCGTGGCCAAATAGTTCGGACTCTAATAATGTCTCCGGAAATGCCGCACAATTGATAGCGACTAATCTCTTGTCAGCACGACTCGAAAGTGCATGAATCGCTCTGGCGACTAATTCTTTACCTGTTCCCGACGGACCAGTAACCAGCACTGTCGCATCACGAGGTCCCACAAGTGAGATCATCTCTCTCACTTTCGACATAGCGATAGACTCACCAATAATCTCAGAGCCTGCAAATATCTCACCAAGCCGTTCAGTCATCACTTTATTGTCAACGATAAGTCGATTTTGTTCGGCAGCTTTTTGTAGTTTAATAAGCAGCTCGTCGAGCTCTTCAACCGGCTTGGTCAAATAATCTGACGCCCCGGCTTTCATTGCCGACACAGCCGATTCAACCGAACCGAACGCGGTTAACATAATAATTTGTATAAATGGATTAATTTCTTTCAGCTTCTTTATAAGCTCAAGCCCATTCATCCCCGGCATTTTCATATCAACTAAAGCAACCGGTGAAAACAATGTCTTGTATAGATCAATCGCTTTCTCACCATTTTCGGCTTGTATGACTTCAAAACCATTCTTGGAGAGAAAACCAGCGACAAGTTCCCGCTGTTCTTTTTCATCATCTACGACTAAAATTCTTATTGGCTGCATTTTATAAAGTAAGCATGAGATTCATCACAGGGCAATAAAAAAGGCCTGTCGGTTCAGACAGGCCTTAAAATTATTTATTGTAAAGATAGATCAGTCACCAGCACTAAAGAACACTTTAATACCTGCATGGATTTCAAGAGAAATATTATTCTCTCCAAGAATATATTCTTTATCCATATACTTACCTGTGGCTGTCTCGGTCAAGCCGTAGTGACCGTTTGCTTCGAAGTATAATCCTGAATAATCAGAGGTGTAATAGAACAATCCACCACCAAGCCCGAATGCAAAGCTTTGGCCGTAAGAAAGTTCGCTGATATAGTTTTCTGTAGTAGATGGATCATTCACCATAGTCAGAAAACGTGGATTGTCGATTCCGGCGTGAAGCTTAAAATATGGGACAGCGTTTGATTCACCAAAGAAATAATACTTCAAATAGAGGTTAGGACTGTAGAAACGGTTTTTCAAGTCACCATACGCATAGCCGACAGCTTCTTCGGAAGAGTTCTTGGAATAGCTAAAATTAGCACCCAAAACGATATCTGGACTCAAAAAGACACCAAAATCGATACCTACAACCATCCCAGCCTTGGCACCTGCAGCGACAGCATCTCCCGAGTTCCAATCTTTAAATGTATAATCAGCCAAACCGCCTACAGGCATGCTTACACCACCATAGAAAGCAGTTTCAAGTATGTCACGTTCGACATCATCTTCCTGCCCAAATACCGAAAGATTAAACGCAAACAACATAACCAGAGTCAAAATTAGTGACAGTCTTTTCATCAGAGCATCCTCAAATATATAAATCTTCTCATTTCCCCAACCATTCTGCCAGAAGCATACAGTTGTCCTTCCACACAGGCGGGCAAGATAACCAATAATCTGACGTATTGTCAACAGATTATGTTTAGCCTTTAATACAATGGTAAATTACCAATTTAAAGGGTCTAAATCAGATAATACTGTTCATTGAGAGCAACTTTTGTTAAATAACTGTTGAATTTTCCCTTTCTGGACATATTTTAGCAATCATGTCAGTACAAAAACAATCAGAAAAAGCAAACGTCCTGATAATCGGATCGGGTGGACGCGAACATGCTATCGCATGGAAGCTGAAACAGTCTCGTAAAGTCGGACGAATATTTTGCGCCCCCGGTAATGGTGGTATGTCACTAATTGGCAAGTGTGTCAATATCAAGGCCGACAAAATAAGAGCACTTGCAGACTTTGCCCATCGCAACAAAATCACTCTGACCATTGTAGGTCCCGAGCAACCTTTGGCACTGGGTATTGTCGATGAATTCCAGCGTCGTAAATTAAAAATTTTCGGTCCAGATCGCAAAGGCGCACAAATCGAATCAAGCAAAGTATTCTGCAAACAATTCTTTCAGAAATACCATATCCCGACTGCTCCTTTCAAAGTGTTTGATATCGTTGCCGAAGCAATTGGATTTTGCAAGACGCTTGAATATCCGGCTGTAATAAAAGCAGATGGTCTCGCTGCCGGTAAGGGTGTGATTATCGTTAAGTCTTTTGATGAAGCGACTGATGCGATCAAGAGTATTATGCTTAAGAAGACATTCGGGAAAGCTGGCAAAAGAATAATTGTAGAGTCATTCCTTAAGGGTCAGGAAGTCTCTATGATGGTGCTCACCGACGGGAAATCAATTATCCCATTCTTGTCAAGCCAGGACCACAAACAGGCGTATGAAGGCGATACAGGACCTAACACAGGCGGTATGGGTGCCTATTGCCCAACTGATCTCATTGACGATAAAATGATGGAAGAGATTAAAGAACATATCCTCCTGCCAACAGTTGCCGGATTACGACAGGAAAAGATAAATTACAAAGGCGTGCTCTATGCAGGCTTAATGCTGACAGAATCAGGTCCAAAAGTATTGGAATATAACTGTCGCTTTGGTGATCCTGAAACACAGGCGATCCTTCCCCTTCTGCAGACTGACCTCTTTGACTTGTTTATGAAAACTGTCAATAAGCGACTTGGTGCCAATGAAAAGCTTTCGTGGCGCAATGGAAGCTCTGCCTGTGTCGTGATGGCCTCAAAAGGATATCCCGGAAAATATAGTACTGGGGTCAGAATTAACGGGATGAACGAAAAAGGGAATCAAAACGCCCTTGTACTGCATTCTGGAACCAGACGAGATGGTGACAAATGGTTTACCACTGGTGGTCGTGTTCTCGGTGTAGTTGGAATAGATAAAGATTTGTCCGGAGCTCTCACGAGAGCTTATGGGTTGATAAAAAAGATAAGATTCGACGGGGCGATGTTCCGTCGGGATATTGGTTTCAGAGTTTTAAAAGACAAGTAAGGTTGGGATTGACGAAAATGGCAAAAGTTCTTATCATAACAGGCTCGAAGTCGGATTTGGAGTATGCCGAAAAATGCGAGAAGCAATTGGCTGAATTGTCAATTGAATCTCACCTGGAAATTTCTTCGGCCCACCGACATCCAGAAAAAACAGCGAAATTAGCTACGACAGCTAAAGATAACGGATTTGAGGTAATAATTGCGATGGCAGGCCTTTCGGCTGCTCTTCCAGGTGCAGTAGCTGCTCATTCCCTTCTCCCTGTCATTGGAGTTCCACTGCCGGCAGCTCTGAACGGGCTCGATTCGCTATTGTCAGTAGTTCAGATGCCCCCTGGAATTCCGGTCGCATCGGTCGCAATCGGCTCACCGGGAGCCAAAAATGCTGCCGTATTGGCCGCCCGTATTTTAGCGCTGAAACATCCCGATGTCTTAAAGGCATTGGAAAAGCATAGAAAAAACCTCTGAAATTTTTCATTGGTTATTTCGGATCACTGATCCGTTGATTGTGTATAAGGAAAAGGTGCAATTAGCACGAAAGGATAAATAGATGGCAAAGAATAATAGAACAAACAGACAATCTCTGTTAATTGCTTTTACGATTTTCGCCCTTGCGTTATTAGTTAGCTCATCAGTTTTTGCAGATACAGAAAAAGCAAAAGAGCTCTACAACCAGGGCATCAAAGCGATGCAAGAAAAAAACAATATGGCTGCCGTAGTTGCATTTGAAGCTACCCTTAAAGAAGACCCCAACTATTCAGATGCATACTTGAACCTTGGCGTCATTCGCTTTGGTGAGAAAGCGTATGATCGTGCAATAGATATGTTCGAGAAGGCGACCGAAAAGAATCCGAAAAATGTCGATGCTTTCGCCAACCTCGGACGAGTAAACGTAAAATTGAAACGCTACTCCGAAGCTGTTGCATCATTTCAAACGGCAACTACTATTGAACCGACCAATGGTAGTCTTTACAAAGAGTTGGGTAAAGTTTTCTATAGAATGAAAAACTACAAAGAAGTTATCGCAACTATGAACAAATGTCATGAACTCGGGACAGGCGATCACCTCACATACTATATGCTCGGTAAGAGCTTCCAAAAAAATAATGATTCAAAATCTGCCATTAAAGCTCTGAATGCTTCAATTAAAGAAAAAGCATCAAACTACAATGCGCATTTCCTGCTTGGCACGATTTATCATCAGCAAAGCAATTACTCTAAAGCTGCCGCCCAATATAAAGCTGCACAAAAAGCTGAT
>JAUVAR010000137.1 GCA_030591625.1 Candidatus Zixiibacteriota bacterium | reverse complement strand
AAAATTTCAAGCTTTCAGGGTGGCACATTCGCTTTCGATATTGGAGCAATTTACAAACAGTCGGATAAAATTAGTTTTGGTGCATCAGCCGTTAACTTAGGTTCTAATTTCAAACTGACCGAAGGAGATGGTAAGTCCACAAGCAGAGAACTTTCTTTGCCAACGACCTATCGGTTTGGTGGGTCGTACCGAATGAATGAATATCTCGGTGCGCTTGATCTTGTCATTTTAGAAGAAAAGCTACATGCCAATTTAGGTGCAGAATGGAAAATAAGAAAAGAGTTTGCGATTCGTTCAGGTTATATGGCGAATTACGACTCTAAAAGTTTTGCCGCTGGAGCATCGTTTACAAAACGGAATTTCACTTTCGATTATGCGTTTATTCCATATAGCAATTCGCTCGGAACAAGTCATCAATTTAGTTTAAACATACAAATTTAATTTTTAAGTCTGGGTATCCCATTAAAGGAATTTATCAATGGCCAAGTACAAGATAGCATGGCTCCCCGGTGATGGCGTCGGTAACGATGTCATGGAAGCCGCCAAGATTGTGTTAGACAAAATCAATCTTGATGCTGAATACATTCACGGTGACATAGGTTGGGAGTTCTGGCGTTCTGAAGCAAACCCGCTTCCTGATCGCACAAAAGACCTACTCGGTAAAACCGACTGTGCTCTCTTTGGTGCGATAACATCGTTGCCAAAAGAAGAGTGTGAAAAGGCGCTGATCCCCGAATTGCAGGGCAAAGGCAAAATTTA
Organism: Candidatus Zixiibacteriota bacterium; assembly: GCA_030591625.1. Classification (GTDB taxonomy): domain Bacteria; phylum Zixibacteria; class MSB-5A5; order GN15; family FEB-12. The sequence continues at coordinate 6,349 of JAUVAR010000137.1, read as the reverse complement.
TGCCTCACCTATCGTTCGCTTGCGTCAAGAATTAAACCTTCGCACCAACCTGCGTCCATGTCGTGCCTACGCCGGCAACCCGTTGAATTATAAAGAAGGTATCGACATTACAGTCTTCCGTGAAAACACCGAAGACCTCTACGTTGGCGTTGAGTTTCATCCACTACCTGATGCAGTACGTAAAGTTCTGAACGAAAACCATAAGAAGATGGCTCGTTTTGATGATACACCGGGCGAAGATATCGCTGTCTCGCTTCGTATCAACACACGCAAAGCGTGTCGTAATATTATTACCGATGCGTTTGAGTACGCCAAGAAAAATGGTCGTAAGTCAGTTACAGTCGTTGAAAAACCGAACGTTGTGCGCGAGACTTCGGGACTGATGGTCCGTACAGCTCGTGAAGTAGCCAAAAACTATCCAGACATCGAACTTTGGGAAACCAACATCGATGCTATGGTGATGTGGCTTGTTAAGAATCCACTTGATTACGACGTGCTCGTAACATCGAATATGTTCGGTGACATTGTCTCAGACCTTTGCGCCCAGTTGGTTGGTGGACTTGGGTTCGCTGCCTCTGGAAACATTGGTGACAACTACGCAGTCTTTGAACCGACTCACGGCTCGGCTCCAAAGTATGCCGGCATGAACAAAGTGAACCCAACAGCAATGTTGATTTCATCGATGTTGATGCTTGAGTACCTTGGTGAAAACGAAAAAGCTGCTGCATTGAACGGTGCCATTGGTGCAGTCATCAAAGAAGGTAAAGTCCGTACTTATGATATGGGCGGATCGAATAGTACAACCGAGCTTGCTCAGGCGGTCGCCGACAAGCTGTAGTGTTTTGTAGTTTAGTTTTATTTTGAAATTAAAGTGGCTCTCGTAGAGGGTCGCTTTTTTATTTGGCCTGTTGGTTTATCCGGTTAATCAATACCGTCCGGGCATCCTGAAGGGCCAACCCACGATGCGAGACCAAGTTCTTTTCGTCCACGCTCATTTCTGAGAAGCGTTTACCTGTTGCTGTGTGAATGAAGACCGGATCGTATCCGAAACCTTCACCTTCAGCTATGTCAGTCGCAACGCGACCCTCGGACAATCCTGCGATAGTTTCGATATCATTCGGTGACCATGAGATAGCGATCACACACCTGAAACGTGCCGTTCGTTTTTCAGGTGGAACATCTGCAAGCTCACGAATAAGTTTTTCATTGTTGTCACGATAGCTAACATCTAAGCCGGCATAGCGAGAAGAGTAAACCCCGGGTGCTCCATCCAACGCATCAACTTCCAAACCACTGTCATCGGAAAGGGCGGGGAGGTCACAAAATTCGGCAATCGCTTTAGCTTTGATAATTGCGTTCTCCTCTAAAGTAGTACCAGTCTCTTCGATATCGGGGAACTCAAGAAAATCGTCACGACTCAAAATTGTAATGGGTAGATCATCAAGCAGATTTTTCATCTCCCTGATTTTGTCTGCATTATTTGTGGCGAGTACGAGTTGCATTTCTAATACTTACTGATATCAACACGGGCAATGTTCGTGACATCCTGTCCGAGGAATCGACTCGCCACCGATGAAAACTTCTCCGGCACATCCGAGACAAAAAACTTATGCGCCCCTTCGGGTGACGGTTGTTGCGATGCTTTTGACGACAACAAATTCTGTTCGGTTAATATCTTCTGAGTTGCCAACGCAGCCTCTTCGCCACATCCAACGAGCGTCACCTTGTCACCCATGACATTTGCAATGATCGACTTCAACAACGGATAGTGGGTGCATCCCAAAATCAGCGTATCAACTTCAACATCAAGCATAGTCTGAAGATAATCTCGTGCGATTAAGAATGTTGCTTCCTTGTCGATATAACCTTCCTCAGCCAACGGTACAAAGAGGGGACAGGCGAGCGAAAAAACTTTCAGTTTCGGGTCGATGTCATGAATTGTCAGGGCGTAAGCATTCGAATTAATTGTCGCACTGGTACCTATAACACCGATCAGGCCAGACTTCGTTTTTTCAATCGCAGCTTCCGCACTCGGGCGAATAACATCGATCATCGGGATTCTATAATTTGAGGCAAGCTCTTTGATTGCCACCGCCGAAGCTGTGTTGCATGCACAGATTATCAGTTTTACATTTTGTTCAACGAGAAATGCGATATCCTGTGCGGTAAATTCTTTTATAATTTCTTTAGATCGTCCGCCATAAGGGGTGCGTCCGACATCGCCAAAGTACACGACATCCTCACTTGGCAACAGACGAAAGACTTCTTTGGCGACGGTAAGACCGCCAACGCCTGAATCAAAAATGCCAATAGCTGCTTCCATGCTTATCTCCTGGCGGACAGTTTGTCCGATTACTTGCTTTCGTATTTTGATTTAAATCGTTTGATCGCGCGATAGAGTCCATCGGCGACCTTCTGCTGATACTTCTTATCCTTTAGCAATTTCTCTTCTGTTTTGTTTGAGATAAACGCAGCCTCAATCAACACAGAAGGAGTATATACTTTATTGAGGACAAAAAACGCAGCCTGATCAACACCTCGGGCAGGAATCTTAAGTTTAGAACGAAACTCACGGTCGGCCATCATTGCAAAATCGTGCGACTCTTCCTGAAATTCTGTCATGATCATTTCATTCAATATCGAAAGTACCGGGTCAATGTCATCCGTCTGCTCGGCCTGTTCCATATGAGTTCCGAGCGTGGATCGCTCTCGTAAAAAGTAACTATTTTCAAGTTGTGCCACCGAACGTGCCGAATCATTGCGAGCCGGTGCCAGGAAAAACACATTCCAACCCCGTACCGAATGTTTAGGAGAGGCGTTGGCATGAATCGATATAAAAAGATCACCACCTGAATTGTTGGCAATTGCTGCACGTTGTTCAAGCGAAACAGTCTTATCCTGATCGCGTGTCATTATAACTTTGAATTGCTTATCTTTGCGAATCAACTTTGCAAGCTTCTTGGCAATAGCCAAGCAAACATCTTTTTCCTTTGTACCACGTTGTCCTATAGCACCATTATCCCGACCGCCATGCCCGGCATCAACAATTATTACATCAATTTTATTATCGGGGCCGACTGGTGCAATATGTTTGGTAGTATCAAAACTGAAATTTGCATCTGCTATCGATATCTGAATACGAGGCGGGTTCTGAACAATCTTGTGGTTCCATGTTTTTATCTCTCGCTTAAAACGCACAGAGATCTGGGCAGTATTGTTTTCCAACTGCTCAGCTTTGAGATTATACATGAAGCGACGATCTTTGCGGGATATAATCCGTGAACGATTTACAGTCCCTCCACGTACATTAATGTTGATCCAATTTCCTTCGGTCACAAGGACATCATACGGAAGTGCCGTAGTCAGGAATAGCTCAACAAGAAAACCATTGGCCTTCGAAGAAAAGGCAATGTCGGTAACATTAAAATATTCTGAGTCAATTCTGATTTCTCGCCTGGATGAATCCCATGTTATTCGTCGTCCGCTTACTCGATCCAGATATGGAAGGAAACGTTCAGCCGGAACAAAAAGCTGACCATCTTTGAGCGTTACCGGAAAGGTTAAATTATGAGTTGTATCGTTCAACCGGAAATAAGGTGACCCCACCAAAAATTCGAAACGAGCATTTTCGCTCTTAAATGATATCTTATGACCAACTACCGACCAGTCGAGCCGTCCACCGGCAGTCGCGGCAAGTTCGGACAACGAAATAAATTCAATCTTCTTTTCATTAAAAGAGGAAATCTTCTCGTAGCCACCAGAAATAATTACTTTAACATCAGCCGAGGAATTCAAAGGAAAAATGACCAGTAAAAAAGTGCAGGTAAGGATGAGTCCCATCAGGTAATTAACTTTCGCCTGCATCATTTGACATCCTTTCTCATAGCCTGATTCATTTTTCGGTCGGCATCAGCTTTGGCAATCGCCTGCCTCTTGTCATACTTCTTACGTCCAACCCCCACTCCGAGTTCAATTTTGGCGTATTGTCCTTTAAAATATATTGTCAGCGGAATGAGTGTCATTCCCTTCTGCTCAGTATGAGCCTTCAGTTTTCTTATCTCTCGTTTGTGCAGCAATAGCCTTCGCTCACGGTCCGGATCGGTTGCCTCCGAAGCCATCCTATATGGAGAGATATGCAGGTTTCGTAAAATCACCTCGCTACCATCGACTATAGCATAAGCATCAGCCAGATTCAATCTACCTTCTCGCAACGACTTTACTTCGCTGCCCCGGAGTTCAATACCGACTTCTATGGTAGAGTCGATTTGATAATAATAACGTGCCTTACGATTTCGGGCGATTATCTTTATGTTAGATGGTTCATCATTCATGCCTTGAGAATATCGCATATATAGTTCTATCGCAATGAAAAAAGGTGACTTAGCTGCGTCATTAAGTGGTTTTGGCGATATTTTAGAAACGATGCTATTAGTATCTAAAGCTAAGTTGTAGCTTTTGATGGCCGATAATGTAATAGTTAGCAGTTTTGTAAATAGACATGAGCACAAGCAGGATATACGGTAATTTAAATGTCTCCTAAAAGTGGCGTTGGAACAGCAACTGTAATGGTTGTTGATGATGATGAGTCTGTAAGAGGGCTTGTCAAATCGATTCTTGAGCGTGACGGCCTTTTGGTACTGACTGCCGACAATGGCGAAAGTGCCCTCGAATTAGCCGACAAGAACCATCCCAAGCTTGTCCTGATGGATATTACAATGCCGGGTATGGATGGTTATGAAGTAACTCAGAAAATGAAGGCATTGCCTGGTCTTAGCGACCTTCCTGTAATTTTCCTAACCGGAAGATCGGCAGAAGAGGATGCGGGTCGTTCCTTTGCTCATGGTGGTCTAACGTATGTAAGAAAGCCCTTTTCGGCAAGCCAACTGTCTGATTTGGTTAGTCTTACACTCCAATCGCTGGGTTAGAATCAAAATAAGTTAAGATATCCAGAGCAATAGACGATATGAAAGAGTAAGGCTGGTAATTAGGCCCTGAATGGAATAGGAATTATGGCAGATACAAAAACACAGACAGCTAAAGTCCTCGTAATCGATGACGAACCAGAAATCACGGATATTGTTGAGACATTTCTTACCGAATCCGGCTACAACGTATTTGTAGAAAATTCTGCTATCGATGCGCTTTCGGCTGCCAAGAAATTCAATCCGGATATTATTCTTTTAGATATTATGATGCCGGGTCAGGATGGATATGATGTCTGCCAGGAATTCAAAAAAGACCCCGACTTAGCCAGAGTACCTGTAATCTTTCTCACCGGCAAAGACCGTTCCGACGACATGGGGCGCTCATTTAAATCTGGTGGCGATATGTTCATCAAAAAGCCATTCTCCTGCGAAAGACTACTTGAAATAGTCAATATCGTAATTATGTCCTCCAGTCACTCCTGAGAAATAGTTTGAAACTTTAATTAGAGAACCGACGTATAATTATTGACAATTATTGTGCAATGCACTATATTGTAGTTAAGTATTATGAGACTAATTAAGAGATATAAGAACCGCAGGCTATACGACACCGAAACGAGTAAGTCTATAACTCAAGTAGAGTTAGCTGCTATTATTCGAGCAGGACATCAGGTTCAAGTGATTGATTCATCAACTGGTGAAGATATCACGCTTAATGTTCTTGGTCGTACGCTTTTGGGGGAAGCAGCCGATTGGGAGAATATTTCTGAATCAAAAGAGCTTTTTAGAGAGATCATTTATTTAGGAGGTGACAAGTCTATGTCGCTATTAAAAAACACAATTCTTGCCTCGATAGGTGTCATTCAGGTGACAAAAGAGAAGGCAGAAAAAATAATCGATGACCTTATCAAGAAGGGTGATCTTGATAAGTCAGATCGCAAAAATGCAGTCATGGAACTACTTGCAAAAGCTGAGAAATCGACAGCCGGATTTCGCGAAAAAGTTGCGAAAGAAGCAGAATCTGTTTCAAAGTCAGCATCCAAGCTGGCCAAAGATTTAGCCTGGGCCAAACAAGCTGATATGAAGAAGCTTGAAGCAAAAGTTACTAAGCTGGCCAAAACACTCAAAGCGATTGAGGCCAAACTCAACGCCTAAAAATCAAAAAAGGCCTGAGAAATCTCAGGCCTTTTTCTACCCTAAACTGCTCTCGCTATCACGTTACTTTAGATACGGCAGTATTCAATTCTTTCAAAAATGTTTTTGATTCTATTCCATGAATTCCGCAGGCCATATCAACTGTTTCGTACGCCTGCCCCGGACAATCAAAACATCCATCACCAAAATGCTTTTGGAAAACAGAAGTAGCTTCCGGATAATTCTTCAAAACGTCACCGATCATCGCGTCTGAGGTAATCACAGATTTT
>JAUVAR010000058.1 GCA_030591625.1 Candidatus Zixiibacteriota bacterium | reverse complement strand
AAGAAGAAATTGCAAAAGTATCGAGATATTGGTCTCTACCATGTTGCTTGTGGCATTTGCTATGAGTGGTTCTAGTGTTTTGGCATCAGACTTTGATCCGTGGGAGGGTTCAAAACTGCTGGTGATGATTGCAGATCCTATTTCTCGAGTGAGTTGTAATGGTCCGTCGATCTGTATCTACGAAGATGGTCTCATTCTCTATCAGAAGTGGAATGAGAGTGAATGCGAATACAGATCGAAAAAGCTTACGCCCGAGGAACTGGACGAAGTTCTGGATGAGATCCGATCCTTTGGAGAATTCCCCGTTGGGACTATCGAGGGCGATACAACTATACACATCTCACATGATAGGCCAATTCATATTTACTTAAGCATAGATGATAGTGTCATAGTGATAAAGTCTTGGCGAGGATTGGGGGTGAGTCGTTGGTCGTTAGGCTCACCCCCCGGTTCTGTTGCGTCGATTGAAGATATCTTGAAAAATATTGAGGGTGTAATTGTGGCTCCTCACAAAGAAATGCCTTGGGATGAAAAATTCGACAATCTAGAAAAGCTGTATTCCTATTTATCTTCTATGGTGTTTGCTGATGCACAGGTCTGGACACCTACTTATATAAAGGTTCCTTTCGCTAAGTACGAAGAACCGAAGGAAGAAACTGTGAATATGGGTAATCCATTTGGAAGTTATCAGAGGATGTCATTCGACCACGCGCCTGCTGGGTTTGTTGAGTGGCCTAAGGATCTTCCAGACGATTCCTCCCAATTTTGCGACCGATATAATAGCGATTACTTCTCAATATTTCTTCCGAGCACAGAAAAAGACAGGATAAATCAAATGACTCATTCAGAAGAGGGGAGCCGAGGGATTATAATGAACGGTGAGAAATGGTACATCAGTTGGGTATACATCGTTTTCCCGGGTCAGAATGTGTGGGAAAAGGCGTTCAGAGAGTGAAGAATTTAATCATTCTAAGATGAGTGATGAAAATGTAAACCAATCTGCCTGGGCGGATGGGGTACGAAGAATATAGATTTAAAGTGATTGCCAGAAGTGCAGAACCGATAAATGGATGCTGGTTCTGCCCTACAAGAAGTTATCCTTCCCATTGGAATGTCTTCATATCAATTGAGTCGTTGAGTTTGAAGGTTATGCCTTCGTCGGTGAGGAGTGCTTTTTGGAGTTCGTAGCCACCACCCTTGGGAAGTGAGATCGTTCCTTTTGAGTTTATCACCCGATGCCAGGGGAGAGATTCTTTCTCCGACGATGAATGCAACGCCCTCACCACCTGACGTGCACCGCGTGGATTGCCGGCCATTGCTGCGACTTGTCCGTACGAGACGACTTTCCCGGAGGGGATTTTCTTGATTATTGCAATAACGCGTTTATGAAAGTCTTTTGGCATGTTTTAGCCATGTGCGACTTTGACATTGAGGGCGGGCGATTCCCCTTTTTTATCTTCACCAACATACATTGTAATATGTGGGAATGGCATTTCGATACCTCGTTCATCAAACTTAATTTTCAAACGACGGTTGAATTCACGTCCGACGCGCCATTGCTGAATCGGTTTGGTCGTAGTGAACGCTTTTATAATGACAGCTGAGTCACCGAATTGATCGAGACCGAGCACTTCGAGTGGTTTGAGGATGTCACTTGCATATTCTTTGTCGGCTCTTAGTTCTTCGTCGATCTCTTTGAGGATCACAATCACATCGTCAACATTTTCGCGGTAGGCGACCCCGATCTCGAAGACATAGCGGGAGAACTCTTTGGTCATATTGGTGACGGTTCCGATTTGGCCGTTGCGAACGAAGTGGACATTGCCGCCGGCATCGCGCAGGACAGTTACACGCAGATTTACTTTTTCGACAAGTCCGGCATGTCCGCCGAGATCGACAACATCACCAACTCGAACTTGATCATCCATCAGGATAAAGAAGCCTGAGATAATATCCTGTACTAATTGTTGCGCTCCAAAACCGACGGCAAGCCCGAGAATACCGGCAGCTGCAAGGATTGGTCCGATTTCGATTCCGAACTCTTCCATGATCATGATTATGGCGATTGCCATAATCGAAACCGATAGTATGTTTTGGATGAGTGAACCGAGGGTGTCGATTCTTTTTTCACCTTCGCCGTCGATATCTGTTTTGACAACAGTTGCAAGAATACGATTTGTCATCGCGCGTGCGACAATTTTGGCAATGATAGCCATTGCTATTATAAGTAGAATTTGTAAGCCACTTGTAATTAGCCATGCTTTAGCCTGCGTGATAATTGCTTCGTATTCCATTTGTAACTCCCGTAATTGTTAGTACTCACTGAAAAGAACATAGTTGAATTAATTCTAAAAGTGAAGACCAAGCTTGAATTTGATAGTTTCTGACCGCTACAACTATTGTTTTAAGATAAAGTTCATATTGGTCTAAGGTGCTGTGTGGATTGAAGGTAGCAATTGATCTTAGTTTTTTTCTCTTGACTTGGCATTTTGTCGGAACTACATTCGCTCCAACCAGTATTGGACTTGTTTTGGGAGATTTTGTTTTATTTTTGACATTTCCAATGATGGTGCCGTCCATAGCAATAAGAGAAATTTTAGATTACTGCATTCAGGGAACGGACTTTGAGGAGAATAGAAATCAGAAACAATAGCTTTTTGAGCCGTGTAAACATCACGATTCTCGCTTTCTCGCTTCTATTACTCACTGTTGCATCTGTAACTGCTCAGGACGAGATTGATCCTGTTACTGAACTGATCGATTCTGTTGTAACACCTGCCAATCCGGCCCCACCAACCGACATTACAGTTAAAGACACCCCGAATGATGCGGGTGGTTCTATTACTATTAGATGGGCTCTTTCGGCTGACGATGCGACTAATGGGATTTCCAAATACAGGATAATGCGCCAATCGAACGGTTCCGAGTTTACCCAGGTCGGAGAGGCGACAGCTGGTGCGGGAGAATATCTTGACGGTCAGGCTTCTGATGAGCATGAATTCAATTACAAAGTATTAGCAATCTCAGAAATTCCTGGAGAGTCGGGCGAAACGATTGTGTTGACTTCTGAATCGGTTGTCTCTGAGCCAATTAGTTCATCGGCGCAATGGTTTGATAGCCGGCGTGTCAATGTACTTGTCGTTACAGCAATTCTTGTTTTCTTTATATTATGGTTCATTCAGCGGGCAAAATCAGGCGAAAAGCTGTTTATTCGCAAGATTGCCGGACTTGAGGCGGTCGATGAAGCAGTTGGTCGTGCGACTGAGATGGGCAAAAAGATATTTTATGTTCCTGGCATTAATGATATGGATAATGTCCAGACAATTGCGAGTATGACAATTTTAGGTCGTGTGGCTGAATTAGCCGGACAATATGATACCTGGCTTGAAGTGCCGGTATGCCGTTCGCTCGTTATGGTTACTGCCAAAGAAGTAGTTAAAGAGGCTTATACTAAAGTTGGTCGGCCTGATTCATATCATGAAGACCAGGTTCATTATCTGACTGACGATCAGTTCGGATATGCCGCTGCCATTGATGGCATGGTTGTTCGTGAGAAACCTGCCACAATTTTCTATATGGGTGCGTTCTTTGCAGAATCTTTGATTTTGGCAGAAACAGGTAATGCTTCGGGTGCGATTCAGATCGCTGGAACGGCTATGCCTGCCCAGCTTCCGTTCTTTGTAACGGCGTGTGATTATACTTTAATAGGTGAAGAACTTTTTGCTGCCTCTGCATATCTGTCCAAAGAGCCGAAATTGCTTGGTTCGCTCAAGGGTCAGGATTATGGTAAAGGTGCAATTTTAATAGCTATCCTGATCGGTGTCTTACTTGAGACATTTGGAATATGGGAGCTTTCACAAATATTTTCGGTGATTGAGTAGAAGATGCGTAGAGAAATACCTTTATTGATAACAGGGATTGTAGGTGTCGTTTTCGTCATCTCCTATTTCATTCCGCATTTCCCGTTTAATATGATGGATGGCTGGTTTTCGGACTGGTTCTCTATAATACAAGCATGTGCGATTGTACTTGGGGCTCTTAACCTCCTACTGATTTCATCTCAGAAGATTATTCGTCGCAAGACTGATTGGGGCTATTCTATCGTTGTAATGGCAACGTTCTTTCTTATGATAATTGCCGGATTCTCAGGTGGGGTAGAATTCCGCGGACCTGATACGACTTTTACCTGGTTATATAATTTTACGTTCATGCCGTTATCTTCGACGATGTATGCAATTTTGGCGTTCTTTGTGGCATCAGCTTCGTATCGAGCGTTCCGAGCCCGAAATGCTGAGGCTACTCTGTTGCTTGGCGCAGCATTTTTCGTAATGATAGGACGCGTCCCGATAGGTGATTTAATTACCGGCTTTATGCCTGAAGGTGCTCGTCTTTCGGATCTCACAGGTTGGATTATGGACTATCCGCAAACGGCGGGGCAGCGTGCAATTATGATCGGTATTGCACTGGGGCTGGTTTCGACCTCGCTCCGGGTTATTCTTGGAATTGAGCGGTCGCATCTTGGAGGTGATTCCTGATGAACCGACGCATGATTGAAATGTCAATACTGGCTGTTATAACGATATTATCTATAATCGCTTATCTTGGAAAGATCAATGGCTGGCACAATGGTTACACTTTTTCGACCGGCCTCTCGATTACGTTAATCATTCTGCTTGCTGCATCTGTCATCTTTATCCTGGTATTGACTATCAAGGGTAAACTGATCGGACGCAGGATAGTATTCCTATACATCGGTATCGCTATCACCCTTCCACTATTTATGGACATTTCGCAGGAAATAGTGGTTTCAAATGATGTGAAAGCGGTCTATGCTGATCTTGAAGGTCTGCCGGCAGGTTCGAAGATACTTGTATCGTTTGATTATGATCCTGCTTCTGCGCCTGAACTACAGCCGATGGCTGAGGCGTTCATAGGCGAGTGTTTCAAACGTGATTTCAAACTTATCATGATGGGTCTTTGGCCGATGGGACCGCAGCAGGCTAACATGGCGGTTGATACTATCATGAATCGGATGGGGTTGACCGATCAGGATATAATTTATGGTGAAGATTGGGTCAATCTTGGATTCCAAACAGGTGATGTTTTTGTAATTCAACGGATGGGGGGCAGTTTTGAATCGATGTTCCACACCGACATCAATGGTCGGCCGTATCAGGATATCCCGTTAGTCAAAAATATAAAGAATTTTTCGAATATTGATTATTCGTTCAATCTGTCGGCCGGTTTCCCGGGCACAGTTGAATGGGTTCAGGTGGGAGTAGATCGTTACGGTCTCAAGCTTAGTTGTGGTAATACTGCGGTTCAGGCACCGACTGTCTATCCTTATTTGAAGGCAGGTCAGCTCAGTGGTTTGATCGGTGGTATGAATGATGGAGCTGCTTTTGAAAAACTGACTCAGTTGGAGGGTAAGGCGACGAAGTTTATGCTGTCGCAGTCATTCTCACATCTGATCATTATAGCGTTTATTTTTATTGGTAATGTTGCTTACTTCCGCACTGGTCGGAAGTCGGCATTGAAGAAATAAGATGGAGAGTAGAGTCTGATGGATCATTTTGGTATCTGGCTTGCAGCGTTTCTGACGCTCGGGATCTACTCATTCCTGTATCGCGATAACGCGTGGTATAAGCTGAGTGAGTCGATCTTTATCGGTATCTCAGCCGGATACTGGGTTGTAATACTTTTCTGGGACAACTTCTACGCCAAGTTCTGGCTCCAGCGCCAAGACGATCCGATGCTCTGGGTTGGAGCTGCTCTCGGATTTCTGATGCTGTTGCGATTGATTCCGAAGATAGGCTGGATAGCTCGATGGCCTTTGGCCTTTATTGACGGTGCGACTGCCGGTCTGTGGGGGATGAACTTCCTGGCATCGAATATTATGGTGCAGACGAAAGCGACGATTATGCCTCTGATGGGACCGGCCTTCTCAGGTTCAATCGGCGATCTCTTAAGCAATCTCGTGCTGGTGGGAGGAACGTTCTGCGGCTTGATCTATTTCTTCTTCTCGAAGGAGCATAAAGGAGCGTTCGGTAACGCAGCCCGCGTTGGCATCTGGACGATTATGATTACGTTTGGTGCGATGTTTGGTTATACGGTGATGAGTCGTATGTCACTACTAATCGGACGAATCGACTTCCTCTTCCGCGACTGGTTGGGATTGCTAAAATAGTGAGCCTTTCCCAGCGGAAATCGTTCTCGGTATTCCCGGCTATTCAATTTATAATTATTATTGCTCTGACTTTTGTTCTGAGTGTGAACTCTTTCGCTCAGGAAGCGACCGACGACACGACCTCTGTAACATCTGTAATCATTGCTCCTCCGACTAATCTGCTCGTTGAAGATTTTGAGTATGATGACGGTGAAAAGCTTAACTTGATCTGGACACCTTCGATTGACGATCAACCGCAGGTGGGTAAAGTGACAGGTTATCAGGTTTTCAGAGTCACGAATGATGATGTCACAACTAAGATTGCCGAGCTAATGCCGGGGGCAAACAATTTCACCGATCAAGAACTCGATAAAGATTCAACTTATTCATATTATGTCACAGCAATAGCTAATGGTGCGGAAGCATCTTCTGTTACGACCAGTCCGATTTCGCCACAGCGTGAGTGGGTTAATTTTGGTTTGACAAATCTATTCGTTATCGCGCTGATAATTGGTGGCGCAATATTTTATTTTATCGAAATGGGCAAGCGGGGAAAGAAGCTCTTCGTCCGTAAGATAGCTGGTTTGGAAGCGGTTGATGATGCTATCGGTCGTGCGACCGAGATGGGTCGGCCGATTTTGTATATACCGGGCATTCATGATATGGATGATGTCCAGACGCTGGCTTCACTTACTATTTTGGGTCGTGTGGCTGAACAGATTGCTGATTATGATATAAAAATAAGAATGCCGGTAGCACGTTCGCTCGTAATGACCGCCGCTCGTGAGACTATAAAAGCGAGTTATCAGGCAGCCGGTCGTCCCGATGCGTATTCGGATGATATGGTTAGTTATATTACTGACGAACAGTTCGGATATGTGGCTGCTGTTGATGGCATAATGGTTCGTGAAAAACCGGCAACTGTATTCTTGTTGGGGGCGTTCTTTGCAGAATCGCTTATCCTGGCAGAAACTGGAAATCATGTAGGTGCGATTCAAATTGCTGGCACAGCTCGTCCGGCTCAGTTACCATTTTTTATTGCGGCGTGTGACTTTACGCTGATCGGTGAAGAGTTATTCGCAGCTTCTGCTTATCTCTCGAATGAACCGAAAGCACTTGGTGCTCTCAAGGGTCAGGATGTAGGGAAGATTATTGCGGCTGCTGCAATTATTGCAGGCGTTTTGTTGGAGACAGTTATTCAGCTGACTGATTCTGAATCTGCAGCTACTTTATTAGGATATTTACGACAGGCGTTTACGACCTGATAGAAGAATTATGAGAAGAGAAATACCTTTAGCAATAACTGTGTTTGTTGGCTTCCTGCTGATAATCTCAGTATTTTTCCCGCCGGTTGAAACCCTGGGTGAGGATTTCTCTCTATCGTTTGATATTATTGCTGTCTTTGCATTTTTCCTGGGTGGTGGCAATCTGATTCGGATTCACCTGAAGAAACTTGCCCGTCGCGAAACTGATTGGATGTTCTCGATTGTTACGCTGGGTGGTTTCATCCTTATGCTGACGGCTGGTCTTTTGAAGATCGGAAACCCTGGTGATATTGCTACTTCGGTGAATACGGAAGGGATGCTTTTCGAGTCGATTTATAGGAGTGTGTTTGTTCCACTTGGTGCAACGATGTATGCATTGCTTGCATTTTTTGTGGCTTCAGCTTCGTATCGTGCCTTCCGTGCGAAAAATCGCGAGGCGACAATTTTGCTTGTTGCCGCATTTATAATTCTTATGGGAAGTACTCCCCTTGGTGCGATGGCGACGAGTTGGATGCCTGAATCACTTTCGATTTTTGAAATTCCAAATCTCGCTGTTTGGATTATGAGCTATGCTAACTTGGCTGGACAACGTGCGATCATTATTGGAATCGGACTTGGTGTTGTCTCAATGTCGTTACGTCTTATTCTCGGCGTAGAACGTTCTTATCTCGGGAAAGAAGGGTAAGGCATGGCTGTAGCGATTATTCTGGGAGTTCTTGGGATAGGACTTCTCTGGCTGTTTATTGGAGCCCTTAAAGGACGCGAAGTAGATCGTCGGGTTATTTTTGTCTTTATCCTCGTAGCTGTTGCAGCTCCTTTACTTGTAAATATAACATTTAAGTTTGAACCGACCCCGATAGTGCAGGCAGTCTTTGATGAATTTGAATCACTCCCTGAAGGTTCAACGGTTTTGTTCTCATATGATTTTGATCCGGCTATGGCACCCGAAGTGCAACCGATGGCGAATGTGCTGACCCGTCATGCTTTAGAACGAGGACACAAAATTATTTTCATGTGTCTCTTTGCGACAGGTGAAGGACAGTTCAATGTAACTGATCGTGAAGTGATTCAGCCGGAATTCCCTGATAGGGTCAACGGTGTTGATTGGGTCAATATCGGATACAAGGCTGGGAATGAAGGGGTGCTTAACGTAATTGTAACTGATTTTAAGAAGATGTTCCCGACTGATGTGAACGGTGTGCCGTACGACAGTATTAAAATATTTGATAAGATAAAATCGTGCAAAGACCTGGACTTGATTGTGTCGATAGGTGGTGGTCGTCCGGGTATTAAAGAATGGGTTCTGTTTGTCGGTGATCCGGGCAATGTACCAATTGCAACTGGTGTTGCTGCGGTTGTGGCGCCTCAGTTGTACCCATACTATCCCAAACAGTTGATCGGTCTTCTTGGCGGTGTCAAGGGTGCTGCCGAATATGAATCGCATTTTAAGAAGGTGTATCCGAAATATGCGGATATGGCGACCCCGGCAATATTCATGATGGGACCGCAGACTATCGCGCATATTGTGATTATGGCTTTTATCGTGATCGGTAACCTGATCTTCTTCCTCGGACGCAGGAAAGAGGGTGAGGAAGCATGAACCGAATTGGTATAATAGTTTTTGCAGGTGTTTGTGTTCTCTTTGTGACCAGTTGGTTCTTGAAGGGCTCGGTTGGCGATGCAACAATGACCGAAGGATTCCTGATTACGTTGTCTGCATTCCTGACGCTTGCGATAATGTCCTTCCTTTATAAAGATAATCCGTATTACAAATTTGCTGAGCATCTTTTTGTTGGTGTTTCGGCCGCGTTCTGGATGACGATGGGTTTCTGGTCAACGATAGTTGGCAATCTTATTCCACGAATTTCAGATTCACTTGGGGCATGGTTCCTGCAGCCTAAGGGTGAAATAAATTACTTTTTCCTACTGCCAATATTCTTCGGTTTTTTATTGTTGATGCGTCTTGCCCCTAAGGGTGGATGGCTCTCACGCTGGCCGCTTGCGTTTATTATTGGTACGACAGCGGGACTTAATTTTGTTAGATACTTACGTTCGGATTTTATAAATCAGATATCGGCTACATTTGTCCCGCTGGTTGTTGACTGGCAGGGTTTTGGACATTTCTTCGGCAATCTTTCGCTTAGTGCGACTGGTCCGCTGGTGGCGATGGTTGGGAACTTTGTAATCTTCGGCGGTGTAATCTGTGGTTTGATATATTTCTTTTTCTCAAAGGAGCATACCGGTTGGTTTGGGACTGCGTCTCGTATTGGTATCTGGGTTTTGATGGTCACTTTTGGTGCCTCATTCGGATACACTGTGATGGGACGAATTTCGCTTTTGGTTGGACGACTAACTTTTCTGCTTCGAGACTGGCTTGAATTAATGACTTAATTTTTTCCCATAACTTGGGGAGAGACTCTATGAAAATAAAACTATTGTATCTATTGGTAGCTGTGCTACTGTTCGCAACACCTCTGCTGGCTCAGGATACACAAGAAATTGTGGCATCTGAGGATACGTCAGCGGCACCGGCAATGTTGCCGCCCGCTCCGGTAAGTAGTTTGGAGGTGATGGACACCCCCAACGATCAGGGACACAGTATAACTCTCAAATGGACCATATCGACAGATGACGAAGCTGGTGCGAATTCTGTTCTGGAATATAGAATATTCAGAGCCGAATCGGACGGTGGTGAGTTTGTTCAGGTCGGAGCAGTGCCTTCGGGAACTGATAAATTTGTAAATTCATCCGGGCTTGATGATACAGTTGAAGACTATATGCCGAATGAGATCGGGTACTATTATCGTGTTGATGCATACACATCTGATACGTTAGTGTTTGCAGTATCTGGAATAGTTGGTCCGGTCCAGAGTTCTGGACAGTGGTTCAACTGGAAGCTGTTGCCGGTATTCATCTTTGTAATCATTTTCTGGTTGTTGACGGTCTATTTTGTAAACCGCGCGAAGAAAGGTGCTGACCTTTACGTGCGTCCGTTGGCCGGAATTGAAGCGGTCGATGATGCTATCGGTCGTGCTACTGAAATGGGACGTCCAATTTTATATGTCTTAGGACTTGGTACTGCTGATCAGGTGGCGACGATTGCGTCGTTTACAATCTTAGGTCGGGTAGCCAAACGAGTGGCCGAATATCAGACGGAGCTAATTGTACCGTGCTACGATCCTATTGTTATGGCGGTAGCGCAGGAAGTTGTGAAGTCTTCTTATCTTGATGCCGGTCGGCCGGACAACTTCGACGAAGAATGTGTTCACTTTGTAACCAATATGCAGTTTGCGTATGTGGCTGCTGTTAATGGCACGATGTTGCGGGAACGTCCTGCGACCAATATATATATGGGTAAGTTCTTTGCTGAGTCACTGCTTCTGGCAGAGACAGGTGAAGCAGCCGGATCGATTCAGATCGCCGGAACAGATGAAATTGCACAGATACCGTTCTTCATTGTAGCGTGCGACTACACTTTGATTGGTGAAGAGCTTTATGCCGCTTCGGCCTACTTAGGCCGCGAACCGATCCTTCTGGGATCACTCAAAGCACAGGATTGGGCCAAGGCGTGTGTTCTTACAATCGCCGTTGTAGGTCTGATCTGTGGTATATTTGGGTGGACCGGGTTCGCTGAAGCGTTTGAAGTTTT
>JAUVAR010000328.1 GCA_030591625.1 Candidatus Zixiibacteriota bacterium | reverse complement strand
AATTTATCCCCTCATACATTACCTGTCAAGTAAGGCAGGAGTTATTTATAGATATTGTAACGTGCATCCACACACACTTTCACTACCACATCAATGTTGAATGTAGTTCGCATACCATTGTTATGATCTATTTAACCCAAAACAGAGAAGCAATCTCCCCATCCAAACTCACGCCAGATTTACAATTTCAATACTACTTCACTACAACGCACCTTTTTTTTGTACGAGCAAAGCCAATTCGCTCTAACAGCATGATACGAAAGCCGTTAATAATGGACTCGGCAGTTTTCGAGCTATTGATACACCACCTTTTTTGCATCTTCAAAATATTTAGCGGTCAAATTACAAAACGGTGCGAAGCGCGAAGACACCCGATGGGTGCAGGCTTGCCTGGCACGAGCAAAGCCAATTAGGAGGTAAACGTATGTCATGCAGGCATGTGAGTCAAACAAGCCAGTCCACATTAGGTGAATTCACCACAAATCCAATACCTTTCTTGCCGAAGACAAGAAAAGAGTAGCACAAGTGGACACAGGTCACACACAATAAATGACACTCCCTCTCTCTGGAACTTTAACTCAAGCCAATCATATAAGATACAGATGATTAATTCACCTAAGGGGAACTCGATGAAAATCGTTAAGAAAACAGTACTGATAACGTTAATACTAATAATACTAAATATTATTCCCATTCTCTATGTAGGACTCAACGATGATGTCAAAATATCCGATGTAGCATTAGTACTTGGCAATAAAGTAAACCGTGATGGCTCACTCTCGGACAGACTAAAAAGCAGATTAGATAAATCGATAGAACTTTATAAAGCAGAGTACTACAATAAAATAATTGTTAGTGGAGGCCTCGGTAAAGAAGGGCACGATGAAGCTGTTGTCATGAAAGACTATCTTTTAAAGCAAGGCATCGCCTCTAATGACATCATTGTTGACAGCAAAGGAACTAACACTTACCTGAGTTCATTGAACACAGATTCAATCATGACAACGAACAATTGGTCATCGGTTTTGGTCATTTCAAATTTCTATCATATAAGACGATCAAAACTTGCTCTTTCAAATCGAGGCATTGAACATCTCTATTCGGCGCATGCCGATTATTATGAGCTAAGAGATATCTATTCAATTCTTCGCGAAATCCCTGCGTGGTATTTCTATCTGTGGAAATGATATATCAATTTGTCTAAGTCATCCAATAACAGAGACAGATTATCCATTTCCATTTCCATTCCCATTTCCACTATTGCCATTACCACCACTGTTACTGTTACCGTTACTGTGTCCAACATTTTCTACACGAAAGTTACTCAGCTCTTTCTGATTCCATCCAGAACGCTGAAATATCCGTACCGACGGAGATTGAGGTGGCAGCTTGTTGGGGTTTTTCAAGTCTTCATCAAAAGACCAGTCACGATTTGGCGGAGAATAGTACGAACCATCCCACGATGAATTTGCCTGACTTGAGGTCCACAGATTAACCATTGAGCCGGTCCATGTGAATGTTTTGCCCGACCATTTTTCTAAAAATCTTGGAAGGTTTTCAAACCCACCGCTATAATCAGATGATGTTGTTTCAACATTACCTGTCATGATACATGCGTTCACTGTTGTATTTGAAGCAATTCTATTGCTCTTCGATTTTGTGCTGTTGGCATCATCCCACGAATTAGAAAGGAATGTTATTGCATCCCCCATAATCGATGATGGTTGTTTATTGATTGAGTTGAAATCACCATTCACATAGACAGGATTGGCCGACGCAATAGTCAACGGCTCACCTAATTGAGAACCACCATTAAGTCGCACAGCCGGGAAGTCTCCAATCGTCGATGAAATATAAATTACACCATTGGCAGGTTGATACGAATTTGCATAGAGCTTATCTAAGTTAAGTTCAAGACAATCGACATTACGTCCTTCACGCAGATCGGTAAATTTATTTGATACATACGAAATAATACCGAGTGCAGCCATATCGGATGTAACATCAACCCAATTGCTGCCAATATATACAGACGCTTGATTATCAATAATTTTGAGAGTTGATTTCAATTCGTAGGAGTCAGCATTGCCCGGTTCAATCAAGCGATGATTATTACCTGCGGTACCATTGATTGGCACATTTAACTGCACCTGACCGTGAGCAACGTCCCTGACCCTACCGCCCCATCTTGACACCGATGAATCATACCAATGACCATCAGGATTCTCAAGCCATCCTGATCCATCTTTCATTGATGCAAAGTTGCCATTTGCATCCCGAATACGTACATCACCAGTACTTACCGACCCGGGACCTTTTCGTCCGTGACGAATCTGACCACCCGATGTAACATAACTGTTAATGTCCAGAGAATTTCCTGACTGTAGCCAGATATCACCATTCGAATGCACTCGACCGGCAAGTGTCATTGATGGACCGGGAGCAATCTCGAGATCGTTGTCATAGAAAACGGCGAACTGAAATATCGGCACCAATGCTGTTTCGAATGTAAGTTCCAAAAGTAGCCGGGCATTTTCAAATGGTGAACTTGCTACCGAGTTTACAGAATATGATTTCACCAATGCATGAAGACCAGTCAGAGATCCCAGAGTTAATACTTTTTGAATTGGGAAACCATTGTCTGAAGTTACATAAGTGACTTCACATGCATTAACTTCAAGCACACCCATCGGCATATAAATAGGAGGAGCACCAGTTTCTTCAAACTCAGCCTGAAGTTCCGCAGCAGCCATTTCAACACCAGCTTCGGCCGCAAAGAATGATTTCATTTCCTGCAATTCATTACCGGCGATTTGCACCTCTGTATCAGATGTGGACATAGAAGCAAGACCGATTATAGTCAGCATCCCAACCATCGCAATTGTTATTAAAGTAGCAAACCCATTATTATTTTTGATATTCTT
>JAUVAR010000209.1 GCA_030591625.1 Candidatus Zixiibacteriota bacterium | reverse complement strand
GCAGACAATTGTTTCGCCACAGAGGTAAAATTCATCCTCATCCCATGCGGTTTGATATTTGTGATGAGATGCGTTAAGATCAATAATAGTTTCAAATCCAATGTCCGCTATGATGATCTTGCCTCCGTCACGGAGATTGTCACTTAATGATCGTTTGATAAATGACACTTGTTGTTCTGGGTTCAAATGGTGGAAGAAATATGATGAAATGATTCGGTCGAATTTTACTGAGTTGAACTTGCCGAAATGATCCTTGACTACATCGACAATATCAAATGAGCCGGCAGGAATTCTCGAAATTGCCTTTTCGATCATATTACCAGAAAAATCAACACCATATATTTGACAGCCTTTGAGATAAAGTTCTTCCGAAAGCAACCCTGTGCCGATACCGACATCGATTATTTTCATCTCCGGCCTTGGTGCAACTAATGATACCACTGCTGCCAATACATCATAATAGCCATCAAAAGGAAATGTTTTAGCGGACGCTTTTATACTTTCGTCATAGTCTCCGGCCCATTTCTCAAAGTGAGATTCTTTCACTGTCTTACTCTCCCACTACACCGCCGTGACGGCGAGGACGTACATCAGTAGTTTCGTCACCGCATCTTTACCGACCTTGCCGACTTCCATCGGTGGACCAACACAGCTTGGGCAACCGCCGGGGCATCCGCACTTGTTGACATGATTCCGGCACGCCTCAAACAGTTGATCGGATTCAGCATAAATCTTCTGCGATAATCCTACACCACCCGGAATATTTTCGTAAATATAAATCGTTGGTTGTTCGGTAAACGGCGCTCGCACCTGCGAGATCGACCGCAAGTCGCGCGTGTCACACATCACCCAAAGCGGGGCCATCCGTCCTAGGATATTGGCAAGCCCCCGCAAGGCACCACCCAGGTCAGATTGCTCGATGCCGATCTTCGCGAAGATGTCACCCGGGAATGAATACCAAAACGACGATGTGTGCATCTCAAGTTCAGGAAGCACAAGCACACCGGAACCAACATTTTCATGCGTTTGGAATTTGATCTTCTTGAACATCACCGTCGTACAGGTAAGCGAAACTTCCCCATGATGCGACTTAGCACCATCAAGGTTTGCGATTTCGTCGCTAACTGCAAGAACTTTGAGATCAGTCTTTGTTTCGGCATCGGTATAGTAATCGACTTCGACTTCTTTGACGTACGCTTTCTTGCCATCCCAGTCGAGCTTTGTGACCTGATATTGGTCGGCACCATGCAAATAGATCGCCTCGGGATGCAAAAATATTGGTGCCGAGAAATAATCGACTTCACCGATCACGGCCGATTGTTTTGTTTCGTTTAGTATCACAAAGTTATCCGGCGATGCGGAACGTAATGAAATTTGTTGGGCGGGATAAATGTCGGTTGACCAATGATAGCGATTGTTTGTTCGTCTTAGAACATCTTCAGAGGCGAGATAGTCAAGAATTCCACCGGTGGCCGGGTCGTCGGCAAACTCTTCTTCGTCGAACGGTAATTCAAACGCTGCGCACTTGAGATGGTTTGTCTTGATGATAAGATTATCGGGATCGATAATTCCTGATTCAGGTGTTCGGTCAAAAATATATTTTGGTTCTGAGAATAGGAACTGATTAATCGGTGATGAATTGGCGACAAGAACTGTCAGCGAGTCGGATGATCTTCGTCCAGCTCGTCCTGCCTGTTGCCAGAGTGAGGCAATCGAACCGGGGTAGCCAACAACGATTGAAACATCCAAAGAGCCGATGTCGATACCAAGTTCCAGTGCATTGGTGGAAACGACACCATTGATTTCACCCGAACGAAGGCCATGTTCGATTCGTCTGCGTTCGCCCGGAAGATACCCGCCCCGATAACCGGCGACGTTTATTCCTCGTCCGAATGAGCCTCCCAGTTCACGCTTGAGATAGGTCAGGATCACCTCTACGTAGAGCCTGTAATGAGCGAAAATAATTGTTTGCACTTTGTTTTGCAAAAATAGTGATGCAAGGCGAGCCGATTCGTTGATCGATGATTTGCGCACACCAAGTTGCGGGTTTATGACAGGTGGATTGTAGAGCACAAAGTGTTTCTTGCCGGATGGGGCACCGTTGTTATTAATCAGTTTTACCGGACGACCGATGATTCGTGAGGCGAGTTCTTCGGGGTTAGCTATAGTTGCCGAGCAGCATATAAACTGCGGGTTGGAGCCATAGAAATTACAAATTCGCTTTAGTCGTTTGACTACGTTCGCCAAATGCGAACCGAAAATTCCTCGGTAGTGATGCACTTCATCAATGACGATATATTTAAGATTTTCAAATAGCTTAATCCATTTTGTATGGTGAGGTAGAATACCAGCATGGAGCATATCAGGATTTGTCACTACAATATGTCCGGCTGACCTGATAGAACGACGGGCAGTTTGCGGTGTGTCACCATCGAAAGTGTAGGTGGCTATCTGAACTTCGAGATCATCTATTATTGAAGTAAGCTCTGCGAGTTGATCCTGCGAGAGTGCTTTGGTCGGGAACAGGTAGAGCGCACGAGATCCTGCCGATTTTAGCAATGAGTCGAGCACCGGGATATTGTAACAAAGTGTTTTCCCCGATGCGGTTGGTGTAACGATGACGACATCTTCACCGGCGAGTACCGCTTCTATGGCACTTGCTTGATGCGTATATAATTGTTTGATGCCTCTCCGGATGAAATGATTGACAAGTCTGCGGTCGAGGGAGGCAGGGAAGTCGGCATATATTGCTTCGCGTGCATCGACTGTGTGCCAGTGTTCTATGCATCTGGAGAGGTACTTGTCAGACTTTAGAAAATCTATCAGCTGATCAAGATTCATAGGAGACCAATTTATTTGATTTTTGTAAGCTTACGTTTGCAGACATCGCAGAATTTATCTGCTTTGGAATCGATGTCGAGCATCGCCTGTGAGAAATAGTTGACACATTTTGGATTACGGCACTCGACAAGCTCAAAAAGATCGGCCAGTCGGTGGCTTGATTCTTTGAAGAGGCGGGGGAATATCTTGCTGTCATCTTCTGGAAGACCATAAAACTCCTGACGAAGGTGATATAGTGATACAATTGCCGTTCCCGATAGTCGGTTCGACAGACCTATCACATAGTTTTCGTCCGGTAGATATAGGTCCTCTTCACATACCGCAATCACTTTTTCTCGACTATTTGCGCGAGTTCGTTCCATTTTGGAGAGCATGACGACGGCATAGTATTGGTTTCTGACAACATTGTGTGCTTCGGTTGGCATCTTCATCCCTTTGAGGATATCGACAGAGCGATTGAAAACCGGTCCTAAACTTGATGCAAGCTTATTGACGAGCATGAAATCGACATCACCCAAAGGGACAACCACTATTTTTGATTTGAGAATTGACATCTGTTCAAATCCTTAATTGGCCTCAAAAAAGCGGTTTTTGCCACCTGCTTTGGTAACTCTGATGCGGGTAGGTTTGGCGCATTTGGGGCAGTGGCCGGTAAAGGCGGTTCTGTTCTTATTGAGATATATCCTTGTATAGACCGAACAGCATTTGAAATGCATCCCGAGGAATTGGCGTTTTTTTTTGTCTGTGCTATTTTGCATACAGGAACAAGATATAGAGCAAGCAGTCACAATACAAAGTCAAAATTGAGGGCGCAATCAGTCTGTCTAATCTCCGTCGGGTATGGTTCGTATCTTTGGAGCAGCGGCGAGAGTTAATACAACATCGTATTCTGATTCAAAATAATGATTTGTTACAACCTCGTTTTCGCGTATTTTTCGCTCTCCATGTCTGATCCATCGTTCTTTCTGGATAACTGTCATGCCCTCTCGGTATGCGAAGTAAATCACACCTTTGCTTGTTACTCGATCAACCCCGCCAAGATAGGTTGAGTCTTTCCCTTTTTCTGGGAGGACCGGGATAACAAGATTGCCACTATATTCAATTAGCACGCAGTCGTAACCGGCTTCGCGCACAAATGCTTTTACTTCGTAGGTGGTAGCGGCGTCAACTTCCTCGCCCTCAATTGAAACTTTGAATGACTGCACCCATCTGAAACCCTGAGTTACTTCAGATGCAGGATAGGTTGGTGTTCCTTGCTGGTAGAGGTCTCGGTAATATTTAAGGTGGGCTTCATTTCCGACTGAGTCTTCCATCTCCATTTTGATGATTTCTCCCGAGGGAGCCATAGTGGCGATCAGGTCGGGTGAGGTAGCGGTGGTATCTTTTATTTTACCCGAGATGCGATCTTCCGAACGGGTATGTTGCTTGTATGATATAATTATTTTTCCAAGTGAGTCATCGACTAATTCTCGGACATACATACCAATGTTGACTTCTGCTTCGGTGGACAGATCATGACAGGTGGAGTCGGATGTTCTTTCCACGGCGAGTCCTTTAATTTCCTGAAGATATGATAGTTCGAGGCCGGGCTTGTATTTGTGTTTTAGCAGGACTCTTTTTTCACCCTGATCGCAGGATGTCAATGATAGCATTGTCAATGCAAGCATTATCAATGCAGGTATCGAAACAAGACATAGCGTGATAAGAGATCGCATTTTGTCATTCCTCTTCTTTGTGTGCAGTCAGTTTTTCTTATCTGACGGCGAAAAAGTCCGTCATGTCAGCAAATCGTCCGAGCATTCCAACCGGACCAATCAGAGCGAGTCCACCGGCCAATCGCTTTTCATCGCGATACGCAAAAACAGGTCTGTCAATCGCCGGCAGTTGTGCAGCAACTGTAGGCGTGACGAGGGTGTTCTCGTTCGCTATGTTATCAAGTGAAACAAATGATCCACTTGAACCGAGCCATAGCGCTCCGATTAGAATTGCTATCGAAGCAGCCGCAGAGATCATTGAACGGGCGAGTGAGGTTATCCGCTCATGGGAGTGACTCCCTTCATGGGAAGGGTTTCCTTCGGTGTGCGTTGATCTGTTGGTTTGCTCCGAGTCGATTGTCCGAGCCATAATGAGAGTGGTAACTTCTCCAAAGTATCTCTCACCTGGGTCTGGCTTGTTCTGACTGCCCAGTAATTCCTTGAGTGCCTGAATTTCATTCAGTTGTTGGCGACAATCCGGACAATGTTCTAAGTGTGATCGAACTTGTTCAGATTCGTTTTCGCCAAGAACCGAGTCGGCATAATCGT
>JAUVAR010000125.1 GCA_030591625.1 Candidatus Zixiibacteriota bacterium | reverse complement strand
GTTACAACCCGTGCGAGTCGGGCTGCCGTCGTAAAGTTTGGGATGAACCGGTAGCAATCAGATCGCTCAAACGCTTTGCTGCCGACAATGATGACGGTTATTGGAAACAGGAATTGAAACTCGGAAAAGAGACAGGTAAGCAAGTCGCAATTGTTGGAGCGGGGCCGGCTGGATTGTCTGCTGCCTATTACTTAAGAATACTCGGTCATTCAGTTGACCTGTTTGATAGAGAAGAAAAGGCTGGAGGGATGTTGCGCTACGGTATCCCTGATTTCAGGTTGCCACCTTCTGTGCTCGATGATGAGATAGAAAAGATATTGTCACTTGGTGTGACGTTCCATCCGAATAGCAATTATAATGTTCCTGAAGAACTTGATAATTATGATGCTTACTTCTGGGCTACTGGTGCCTCGCAGTCTGTGAAATTACCTAAAGGTGTTGACAATGATAACGTGGCGATTGATGCGCTCGAATTCCTCAAGGCTGTGAACAGTGGGAATACAAATTTGATTTCTGGTTCGGTTGCTGTGATAGGTGGCGGAAATGTCGCTCTTGATGCGGCTCGCTCTGCTTTGAGGCTTGGGGCTGAGAAGGTCACTGTTTATTATCGTCGCAGTAAAGATGAAATGCCCGCTTATGAATCAGAAATAGCTGAGGCGATTGAAGAACAAATTCAATTCGAATATTTATTAAGTCCGTATGAAATAGAACGCATAGATAAGCTGGTATCTTTACGCATGCAAAAGATGGTGCGTGGAGATGCGGATGATTCGGGTCGTCGGTCGGTATCACCTATTGATGGTGAGTTTGTGCAGGTAGAAGCAGATCATGTTATTGCTGCAATCGGACAACGAGTCGCTGTTCCTTCAGGAATTGATGTCACAGGTTCTGCAACTATCGGCGTGAATGAGAACGGTTGTATTGATGATAAGATGAACCTCTATGCCGGGGGAGATAATGTCTCAGGAGCCTCGTCAGTTGTGGCGGCTGTGCAGGCGGGACGCAAAGCTGCTCTGGCGATTGATCGATCACTTGATGGTTCAGGTGAATTGTTTTCATATGATATTTCTGTTTCCTCCAATGCTACTGCTCCTGATGAGATTGTACTTGAGCGTCGCAATCCGAGTTGTGTAATGAATGCAAGAGAGCAAGGATTTTCAGAACGAGAATCTGGCTTCGATGAAACAACGGCGGTTGCACAGGCGCTGCGTTGTTCGAGATGTGATTTACGTCTTTCAGTTACGAGTGTTGTTCTTCCACCCGATAGATACAAAATATTTAATGCTATAGAAATTGATTTGATACCTGCGGAGCCGGGTGTGCTTACGCTTTTCAATGCCAATAAAGAAGTAACTTTGATTGGCGGGGCAGAGAGTATGCGAGAACTCGCACAGGAAAAATTGGAAGATAATTTTGATGCTGCCTATATGGCTCATGAGCCTCATCAGATGTTCACACAGCGAGAGTCGGAATTACTCTCGGAGCATTTGCAACAACATGGCTCAATGCCGGGTGGAAACGATTTAGATGATGAGTTATTCTAATGTCTGAACAAGTTACAAAATTGGAAGCTGACGGTTGGAAGAGACAATTTATCGCCTCCGGACACCGCTTGGCAAAAGCGATGTCTGATTATGAAATGCTCGGAATGGAGACAACTACGGTGCCGGCTCGCTATGCGGGATGTGGCGATTGTACTGTCTGTTTCGATGATGTGAACGACGATTCGGCGATGATTTTCACCCGTGAGGGCGGAAAACGCACTGATGACGACCTTTTCTGAATGGGTTGACCCGCACGCCGGATTATGGTATCTATAATTGATAGTGAAAATATTCGCAAGAGGAGAGAAATATGAAAGCTGCCGTGTTTCACGGACCGGGCCAGCCACTGAAAATTGAGGAAGTACCCACACCAAAGCCGGGGCCTGGTCAACTGTTGATCAAGACTGCGGCGTGTGGAGTCTGTCACACCGATATGCACTATATCGATCATGGTGTACCGACTTTCAAGAAGCCGCCGTTGATCCTCGGACATGAACCGTCGGGGTATGTCGCTGGAATGGGTGAGGGTGTGACTGGTTTTTCTGAAGGTGATAAAATATTGTTGCCAGCTGTTTATTCGTGTGGCTCCTGTTCGGCTTGCCGTTCGGGTCGTGAAAATATTTGTGACACGATGATAATGTTTGGAAATAATGTCGATGGTGCATACGCAGAATATTTAGTCGCTCCGGCGAAAGATACATTCATCATGCCGGATGAAATTCCTCTTCAGGAGGGAGCGATTATCGCCGATGCAATTTCGACTCCTTATCATGCGATTGTGAATCGTGCCTGTGTTAAGCCGGGTGATTATGTTGTGGTACTTGGTTGCGGTGGGGTTGGGATCAATCTTGTTCAGGTAGCTGCAGCGGTTGGAGGATCGGTGATTGCTGTTGATATTAACAATGATAAACTCGAATGGGCGAAGAAGTTCGGGGCTGAAGTTGTTATCAATCCTAACGATGATGAGAAATGGACCAAGACTGTTCGCAAGCTGACAGGTGGTGGAGCAGATATTGCGATTGAGGCGATTGGTAATCCGAACACGATTGAAACGGCGTTCAATTCACTTCGTACAGGTGGCAGGCTTGTTGTCCTTGGATATACCGATAAGAAAATTTCGATCAATGCCGGGAAAATAATGTATCGCGAAATGGATATCGTTGGATCGCTCGGTTGTCGGGTGGTTGACTATCCGAAATTGATTGAAATGTGTCGTATGGGAAAGATCAAAGTGAAAGAACTGGTGACAGCCAGATTTAAGCTCGAAGAAATAAATGACGCCTTCGACTTGCTCCGCAAGGGTGAAGGGTTACGTTCGATTATTGTGTTTGATGAATAAGAGCTTTATGGCGACAGGTGCGATGATCTCTGTCGGAAGTGAAGTGTGAAATAATATTAATAAGGTCGCAGATTGCGACTGGTACTATCAGATTTGTCTTAGTTACAGGAGATGGTGATTATGGAAATTAAAAAAGTTGGAATCTGCGGACTCGGTTTGATGGGGTCTGGCATTGCTGAACTCGCATCAAAAGCAGGTATCGATGTTGTTGCCTGCGAAGTGAATGATAAATTCCTCGAAAAAGGAATGGGACGAATCAATAAGTCGCTGGGTCGTGCTGTTGAAAAAGGCAAATTGGATGAAGCTGGCAAGACTGCTATCCTCGGTCGTATAAATGCAACTACCGATTATAAAGCTCTTGCTGATTGTGATCTGGTTATTGAGGCGATTATCGAGAGTTTCGAAGAGAAGAAAAAACTATACCAGATGCTTGACGGTATCGTAAAGAAAGATGCGATTTTTGCGTCGAACACTTCTTCGCTCTCAATTACTGAGATGGGTGCCACCACCGAAAGAGCTGAACAGTTTTGCGGTTTGCATTTCTTCAATCCGGTTCCGGTTATGAAACTTGTTGAAGTTGTTAAGACTGTAGCTACATCGGATGCTACATTTGAAGCGGCCAAAGCTTTTGGCGAAAAAGTTGGCAAAGTTGTCGTATCATGTAATGATACTCCGGGCTTTGTAGTCAACCGTTTGCTTGTACCTTATTTGCTTGATGCTATCCGTGCTCTTGAGTCCGGTGTGGCAACGAAGGAAGATATCGACAATGGAATGAAATTAGGGTGTGGCCATCCTATGGGTCCATTGGAACTGACAGATTTTGTCGGTCTTGATACGACATATTTTATCGCAGAAATTCTGTTTGCTGAATTTAAGCAGCATCACTACGCCGCACCACCGCTCTTGAAGGCGATGGTTATGGCTGGATATCTTGGCCGTAAATCGGGTCGTGGTTTTTACGATTACAGAAAGTAGCAGGTAGATTGATGGATTATAAGAATATTTTGTTTGAACGGGATGGAGCAGTTGCAACAGTAACGATCAATCGTCCCAAAGTAATGAATGCACTCGATGACGCTACTGTAGCCGAGTTGAAAGATGTCTTTACGACTATTGGTGGAGATCGTTCTATCCGAGTTGTTATTTTGACCGGCGAAGGAAAAGCATTTGTGGCCGGTGCCGATATTGGTGAACTGGCGGCGTGCGATGTAGCTGCTGGTCTGTCTAAGTGCAAACGTGGTCAGGCAGTCTTTTTCCAAATCGAGGCACTCCCACAGGCAACTATTGCTGCGGTGAACGGTTTCGCTCTCGGTGGGGGATGTGAAATTGCAATGGCTTGTGATATTCGTGTTGCCTCTGATCGAGCCAAGTTTGGACAACCGGAATCAACGCTTGGGATTATCCCCGGCTATGGTGGTACTCAGAGGTTGACTCGTCTGGTCGGTTACGGCAAGGCGAAAGAGTTGATCTTTACCGGTGATATCATTCCTGCGGAAGAAGCGTACCGTATCGGTTTGGTCGACCAGATTTATCCGGCTGATGAAATGATGGCCAAAGCGAGAGAGATGGCCGACAAGATCGCATTGCGTGGACCGATAGCAATTGATGCAGCTAAAGAGGCTATTAGTGTAGGTATGGACAGCTCTCTTGCAGCCGGTTGTGCCCACGAAGCGGCTCTCTTTGCCGGTATTTGCGTGTCGAAGGATAAAGCTGAAGGAACTGGTGCTTTTCTGGAAAAGAGAAAAGCTAATTTCATCGGTGAATAATTAAAGAACAGGCGGAATTGAAAACATCTGCTTCGCTTGACTGTATAGTTTATTTCGAATGGAAGGATAACATAGATATATGGATTTCGCACTTAATGAAGATCAATTGGCTGTCCAGGAAGTTGCCAGAACTTTTGCCGAGAAAAGACTCAAACCGCGTGCGGAGGAGTTTGACTCAGAAAAGTTAATGGACCGTGGTCTCATCAAGGAGATCGCCGAACTGGACCTTATGGGTATAGGTTTACCCGAAGAATATGGCGGTGGCGGGATGGACAGTATCTGTTATCTACTCACTGTCGAAGAATTAACACGTGGATGTTCTTCGCATGCGGCGGTTGTCATGTTGCACAATTCGCTCTATGGATATCCGTTAGTGCGCTATGGCACGGAAGAACAAAAACAGAAATATCTTCCACCGATTTGTACAGGTGATGCTATTGGAGTCTTTGCGTTGTCTGAGGCAGGAGCTGGTTCTGATGCCTCGTCACTTACAACGACCTACACCAAAACAGATGGCGGTTATCTGATCAACGGCAGTAAGATTTTTATTACGATGGGTTCGATGTCGGACACTATGATTGTTTTTGCTATCTCCGAGAAAGGGGCCGGAGCAAAAGGTATCTCGGCATTCATGGTCGATACGAAAAGTGATGGTGTGATGATAGGCACGAATGAAAAGAAGATGGGATTTAGAGCATCGCCTACAACCGAACTTTCGTTTAGTGACTGCTTTGTTCCAAAAGAAAATCTGCTTGGGAACGAAGGTGAAGGTTTTAAAATTGCAATGTCAACACTTGACGGTGGACGTATCTCGGTTGGCGCGATGTCACTCGGGTTGGCTCAGGAAGCATTGGAAATAGCTATCAAATATGCAGGTGACAGAGTTCAATTTGGTAAGCCGATTTCATCTTTTCAGGCAGTACAATTTCACTTAGCCGATATGTCAACTATGCTTGAGCAGGCACGCTGGCTTGTCTGGCGCGCCGGATGGCTCAAAGATCAAGGCGATAACTACACGCTGGCGGCGGCACATGCCAAGCTTGCCGCATCAGAAATGTCAACGGCTGTTACACACAAAGCGACCCAGGTACTTGGTGGGTATGGTTATTGCGCGGAATATCAGGTTGAAAGATTATATCGCGATGCACGTCTTACAGAACTTTTTGAGGGGACATCCGAAATGCAGCGCATTGTTATAGGACGACAACTTACTGGCAAGAGGTAAACAATTATTGGCAGGATATTGAACGGAGTCGAATGGAACCGATCAGGGAGATAACATTTTTTGGACGAGGTGGTCAGGGTGCAGTTGTTGCATCCGAGATTCTGGCGGAAGCGTATTTTCGCCAGGGCTTTCATGTGCAAAGTTTTCCCTCGTTTGGTGTTGAACGTCGTGGAGCGCCGGTTACTGCTTTCCTTCGTGTCAGTAAGGAATTTATCTATCTTCGTTCTATGATTGCACAGGCTGATGTCGCCTTAGTGTTTTCATCCGGTATCATGGCCGGTCCAATGTTTGCACCGATGGTCAAAGAGAAGGCGATGCTGGTTGTGAACTCCAGTAGCGCGTTGGATAACCTTGGCAAGTATGATTCATCCTACGTTGATGCAACTGCTATCGCACAATCGTTATCTTTAGGATCATCAACACAACCACTTGTAAATACTGCGATGCTTGGTGCCTTTGCGAAAGCTGCCGGTGACCTTGAATTGGATCATAAACTTGAGGCGGTTCTTGCGAAAGTGCCTCAACGAATTGATGAAAATCTGGATGCTGTCAAGAAAGCTTATGAGGCGGTGAACCAGAATGACTAATTTCCTCTTGTTCAAATCTGTTGATGATATGCCGGAACTGCCTGTCAGCAAGGCTACGATGTCATGGAACAAAACTGGCTCATGGCGTACGTTGACTCCTTCACATCAGAAGAAAACAGCACCTTGTAATTTCAATTGTCCGGCCGGTGAAGATATTCGCGGTTATATCGAATTGATTCGCAAAGAAAAATGGCGAGAGGCATTTGAACTATTAACGTCTGCCAATCCGATGCCATCAATTTGCGGGCAAGTTTGTTTTCATCCCTGTCAGGCGAATTGTAATCGTCATAGTTTTGATACTGAAATAAAAGTCAGACAGCTTGAGGCGTCGGTTGGTTTGTGGGGGACAGAAAATCATAAACAGGGCAAGCTTCCTGTAGTTGGGAAGTATCGTGTGGCTGTAGTGGGTGCGGGACCGGCCGGATTGAGTGCTGCTTACTATTTACGTCGCAAAGGTGTAGCTGTTGATTTGTATGATGAAAATGAAAAAGCGGGTGGAATTCTTGAATATGGAATCCCTGAGTATCGCCTGCCGAGATCTTTGCTTCATAGAGAATTGGAACGTGTGCTTGAGGGTGTTGATTTTTATCCCGGTAAACGTGTGGGACGAGATGTAAGTTCTGAAGACCTTGCTAAATATGATGCCATCTTTGTTGCAACAGGTGCCCATAAATCAAAAATACTTTCTATCAAAGGTGAAGAATTGGATGGGGTGGAAGCAGGATTGTCATTTCTGAAAAGACTCAATGCAGGTGCTAAGATTGATTTGAAAGATAAGGCTGTCATCGTAGTTGGTGGTGGGAATACAGCCGTTGATGTTGCGCGGTCGGCCTACAGGCTTGG
>JAUVAR010000190.1 GCA_030591625.1 Candidatus Zixiibacteriota bacterium | reverse complement strand
TCTGATCTTGATTACTTATGCCGATTTACGATCAATCAAAACATGTTCAAAACGATTACTCTATTGAAGAGTTGATTCAATCAGCCAATGAAATGCGTGGTCTAAATGAGATCGCACTATATGCAGCTGGATCAGGTCACTCAGGTGGCACACTCGGAGTGATGGATATTAGCGCTGTGCTCTACTTGAAAATTGCAAGGCACTGTCCCTCTGAGCCTTCTTGGCCCGACCGAGATAGAATTATCTGGTCGGCCGGACACAAAGCTCCCGCGCTTTATACATCGCTTGCGTACGCAGGTTATTTCCCCAAAGAACAGCTTGCTCGTTTGCGTATGCTCGGTTCACCACTTCAAGGACACCCGCATTGGCGTGATCTTCCCGGAGTGGAAATGTCGGCAGGATCACTCGGACAAGGATTGTCAGTCGGTGTGGGAATGGCGTTGGCTGCTAAACTCGATAATAAAGATCATCGTGTTTTTGTCATCTCATCCGATGGTGAGCACCAGGAAGGCTCGCATTGGGAGGCGGTCATGTCGGCGGCCCATCATAAACTCTCAAATTTAATCCAGATAATCGATAAGAATGAACTTCAGATTGATGGCCCAATATCAGAAGTAATGCAGATTGACCCATTGATTGAAAAGTATCGTTCATTCGGTTGGGAAGTTATCTCCGTTGATGGACACAACATAGCCTCACTCGTTGAAAAACTTGATATCGCCAGAAACCAGACTGATTCAGATCAACCGATTGCGCTCATCTGTCACACTATCAAAGGGCGGGGTGTTTCTTTCATGGAGAATGCGTTGGGCTGGCACGGAAAAGCACCCAACGAAACTGAGCTATTAGCACTATTGGAAGAACTAAATCTCGACATGGCCCCGCTTGCTCGTTCGATGAAAGAGGAACGCCAATCGTTAGAGGCCGAGATCGATAATAAACTCAAATCTGAAACACCAAAGTTTTCAAGTAACTACTGGTGGAATCAAAGCGAGCAGATGCAAGCAAAGATGGAGTCAACCAAACTTGGATTTGGTCGTGCCCTCGAGAAGTATGGCGACGATGAGCGAATAGTTTGCATTGGTGCAGACATTTCCGATTCAATCTCAATTTCAAGTTTCTACAAGAATCACCCCGAGCGAAAAGATAGATTTATCTCAATTGGCATTGCTGAACAAAACGGCACAACTGTAGCCACCGGTTTGGCGCGAGAGGGAAAGATTCCAGTTTTTGGTACGTACGGTGTTTTTGCATCGGCTCGAAATCTGGATCAATTGCGAGTTTCTGTATGCTATGCCAATCTGAATGTTCTCGTCGTAGGAGCACATGGCGGGGTATCGGTTGGACCCGATGGGGCAACGCATCAGGAACTTGAATCATTTTTTCAAATAACAGGATTGCCGAATATGCATTTTGGGTGTCCCTCTGATTCTATTGAAACTGAAAAAATGACCCATGCCCTGTTGTTCGATATCGTTGGACCAAAATATCTGCGCTTTGCCCGCGAAGCGACCCCGATTGTATCATCTGAAAACAGTCCTTTTGAATTTGGTGTGGCTAATATTTATAGATTCAGAAACAGTTCCGACAATTTCAAAGACGCTTTCGAAATTAAACTTAGCTCCGAATATGACAATGAAAATGAGCAACTTACAATAATCAGCTGTGGACCTGAGTTGGCAGAAGCTCTCAGAGCTGCATATATTTTGAAGATTGAAAAGGGCATAGAGACTCGTGTGATCAATATGCACACGCTAAAACCTTTAGACAGGCAAGCAATTATCAGGGCTGCCGGCGAGACTATAAATATCATTACTGCCGAGGAACATCAGGTTGGCGGTTTGGGCAATCAAGTAGCCGGAATAATTGCGACTGAGAGAAGGCTTGACAAATCCGAAATAAAGTTAGATATGATCGGGGTAGAAGACAGGTTTGGCGAGTCAGGTAAGCCCTGGCAGTTGATTCGTCATTTTGGATTATCGGCAGAACATATCGCAGCCCGAGCAATCAGGCTGCTTGACCTTTAGAGATTGAGGGATTGAAAAAATGAAATACACCGAACGAATCAGACGACTCGAATCGGAAGGCGCCTTCGCAGTCCTGGCTAAAGCAAAAAAGCTCGAAGCAGAGGGACGTTCAATTATTCACATGCAAATTGGCGAACCTGATTTTGATACTCCCAAAAATATTTGTGAAGCAGGAGTTAAAGCGATCCATGACGGCCATACACATTATTGCCCCTCTGGTGGAATTCCTGAAGCACGCGAAGTTATTGCTGCCGAAATCAACAAGACTCGCAAAATCGATACT
Organism: Candidatus Zixiibacteriota bacterium; assembly: GCA_030591625.1. GTDB lineage: Bacteria > Zixibacteria > MSB-5A5 > GN15 > FEB-12. The sequence goes on along the minus strand of JAUVAR010000190.1, from coordinate 3,305 downwards.
GTTAAGCCTGAAAATATTGTTGTCTGGCCCGGATGCAAACCTGCGATCTTCTCTGCAATGATGGCAATCGTCGATGAAGGTGATGAGATTATTGTCCCTAATCCGGGCTATCCGACTTATCGCTCACTTACAAAATTCCTCGGAGCCAAAGCGGTACCGGTTCAGCTTCTAGAAGAACATGATTTCCGTTTCCGTGTAGAAGATCTGAAAGCTCTTATCACACCTAAAACTAAGATGATGATAATCAACTCGCCAGAAAACCCAACTGGTGGTGTTCTGACGATGGAAGATTTGGAGGCTATCTACGCTCTGGCGAAAAAACATGATCTTTGGATTCTTGCCGATGAAATCTATTCACGCCTGGTGTATGATGCCGAGTTCCGTTCGGTCTTATCGATCCCGGGGGCGGCTGAACGCACTGTCGTAGTTGATGGTATGTCGAAAACTTATGCGATGACCGGCTGGAGACTTGGTTACAGTGTTGTTCCCAAGAAGATGGCTGAATATCTATTCACATTCGCAATCAACAATTTCTCATCAACTGCCACGTTTGCTCAGTATGCTATGATCGAAGCAATCACTGGTCCTCAGGATGATGTCAATATGATGCTTGAGGAATTCCGGAAACGCCGCGAAGTGATTGTTGATGGCTTGAATGCTATCGATGGAATAAGCTGTCTCAAACCAGAAGGTGCTTTTTATGTGTTCCCGAATATCAAAGGAACTGGGCTGACATCACAGCAGTTTGTCGATAAGGCACTTGATGAAGCAGGAGTCGCCTGTTTGGCAGGGACATCATTTGGTGATTTTGGTGAGGGTTATGTAAGATTCTCATACGCCAACTCTATTGATAATATCAAAGAAGCTCTTTCTCGAATTAAGAAAGTGTTGGCCGGCCAAAAAGTCTGATCTTACCGTTTCTAAGATATATTGGCTCTCACGGAGTTTAAAAACTCTTTGGGAGCCCTTTTTTTGTTATCCATATCTGGATTATTTATTTGATGCCCCTCAGGGGCCGACTTTTTTTGTTTGATTGGCCGATAATGAAAGTATAACCTTAGATTATAATGAAGTACGCCTATATCTCAATAAATGTCGCTGACCTTTGGTCGGAAGCCCGGTTTAATTCAGAACGGATAAATCAGGCTCTTTATACCGATATTATTTCTGTTGGTCAGAAACGAAACAAGTTCCTGCGGGTTACAAAGATAGATGGATATTCTGGCTGGTGCAATGAACGCTATTTGATACCGATAAGCGGTAGAAACGCAAAAGATTATATGCTCGCTAACAAGAAAATGGTTTGTACCCAGAGTGCTGTGATAAAAGGTACTGACTCCAAACCGATAGAACCACATTTTGTATATTATGGGACTAAATTGAGAGTAGTTTCAACACGCAAGGGTAAAGCAAAAGTGAAGCTTCCCGATAATTCTACTATCATGATATCTGATACGAAAATTATGAAAATGCAAAAGAATAAAATTACCGGACCAACTATTGTTCGTGAAGCAAAGAAATTTCTCGGTGTGCCATATCTTTGGGGTGGACTTTCACCGGCAGGATTTGATTGTTCCGGACTGGTTCAAGCAGTTTACGGACGTTTTGGAATCGATATTGCACGTGATACTCGCGACCAAATAAAATCTGGTCAGAAAATATCGGTTGATAATATTCGCACCGGTGATTTGCTGTTTTTTGATCGTCATGTCGGATTTGCAATCGGCCAGGAGCACCTGATACACTCATCAGTTGGTGGAGGTGGTGTGCGGATAAATTCATTACTGCCCGATGGTGATGCATATCGCGAAGACCTTCACCATAGTTTTAAAACTGCCCGGAGGATAATTTGAATAGAGTTGATACAATCAGAGTAACAATGCCCCTCAAACAGAAATTCGTTGTTGCTCATGGTGAAGCATCTGAGAAAACTAATATTCTGACGATATTAAATAATCGTTATAGTGGTGAAGCGTCAACTTCGGTTCAGTACGGCCCTACCCTTGAAACAATCGAGAAAGATATAATTATTGCCGCAGACTTTCTTGCATCCGAAAATGAACTGTCATTTGAAACTCTCGAAAAAATTGATAACCTAAAAATCAATTCAGTCTCTCGTTCTGCTATAATGGGAATGACAATAAATTATCTTTCCGGTGAATCAAAACGCTATCCCTGGGAGATTCTCTCACTCGCAACTCCTGTAGGTATCAAAAACTCATTTACTATAGGACTTGGCGATCCGGCTGACATAGCAAAACAGATTGCACAGAGTGAACTTCCAATTCTGAAAATTAAGATGGGTGGAGATCATGACCGTGAACTTCTTGACGTGTTCAAGGATGTAGCAGGGAAAGAGTTACGGGTCGATGCTAACGGCGGATGGTCGTGTGAAATGGCCGAAGAAATGATCTTTGAGCTTTCAAAACTGGGAGTGAAAGTCATTGAACAACCGACAAGTATTGACCATATTTCCGAATGGAAAGCTATCAAAGGCAGCATTGAAAATATCGAATTGATCTTAGATGAAGGCCTTGACACAGTAAAAGACTACAAGAAGTATTCTGAAATGATCGACGGTATTAATATCAAAATGGAAAAATGTGGTGGCATTTTAGAAGGTATGAAGCTCGCTAATGCTGCTGCAAAAGATAAAAAGAAAGTCATGCTTGGCTGTATGGTCGAATCATCAGTAGGTATTTCACAATCGGTTTATATGTCATCACTCGCAGACTATTACGATCTTGATGCGCCTCTACTACTGGAACATGATATCGCGGCGGGAATAAATTATAACGGCGAAAAGATTGAATTTGATCGTGAAATAATTGGTGGCCCGAAACTAAAAAGAGACATTGTCGAAAAATATGCATCGGAATAAACTATTTATACTTACAGCATGGATGCTGTTACTTTTAAGCAATTCCAGTTCTGTTAATGCACAAGAGACAGATGATCCGTTCATTAAAGTAACTTATCCCAAATCAGGACAAATTGTCACTGCGGTTGATTCAACTTTCATCCTTGGACATGTGGGTGGTGTTGATACTAAAAAAGCAAAGCTGACTATTAACGACACAGAAGTGACAATCCATCCCGATGGTGGCTTTATTGCTTTTATACCTGTCCATCCGGGTGACTTTATATTTTCTCATATTCTAACAACACCTGGTAATACTATAGGTCATAAAGTTGGTTCATCCGTAATTGTACAAGATGCTACTCTTGACCTCCATGTGACAATCCCGAGGCCTACAAAAACGCTTGATCCCAATGGACTCCGTATTGCCGGGGACTACAAAGCT
>JAUVAR010000108.1 GCA_030591625.1 Candidatus Zixiibacteriota bacterium | reverse complement strand
TCTTCTTTTACCTTCAACTCAGGCGTGATATATCGCTCGGCATTGACCAAAGTTTGTTTGCGGATATACTCGGTAGGGATTTCTTTGCTGTTTGCTTTTGTAATTTCGAGATAATAACCAAACACTTTGTTGAAACCGACCTTGAGACTATTGATACCGGTTCGTTCTCGTTCTGACTGCTGGAGTGAGCCAATATATTCACGGGCATCTTTGATTGAATCGTTCATTTCATCGAGACGGATTGAGTGCCCACGCCTGAAAATGTTACCCTTAGTTGCTGTTAAGGGCGGATCTTCAACGAGTGCCACACCAAGACGAGCTACTATATTGTCTGTTTGAGGGAATGATTGAGCTATTTTTTGCAGATGCGGACTGAAAGCACCGAGAATATCATCATGCATCTCTTTCGCTATAACCAGTGCGGTGTTGATGGCAGCCATCTGACGGGGACTAAGTTTGCCAATACCCAATCGTCCGGCAAGACGTTCAAGATCGGGAAGCAGTTTTGTTTTTTGGCGAACTTTGTAACAGAGATCACGATTTTTCACGAACTCTGCAACAGATCCAAGTCTGAGTTCAATTTTGATTTTCTGACGAAAGGGACTGAGTAACGACTTTTGGAGCCGTCTGGCACCCGATGCGGTGTGACAATAGTTCATTACCGAAAATAACGTGTTATCCTGTGAACCTGAGCTTAGATTGCTGACAAGTTCAAGATTCCTGACAGAAGTATAATCGAGCGACATCTGTTCGGAGTTATTGTACGGCGTTAGTTTATTGATATGCGAAAGCTGGCCGCGTTTGTTCTCTTTAAGATATCTAAAAATTGCTCCGGCCGCTGCAACACCGAGGGGGCATTTTGAGACTCCAAAACCTTCAAGGGTGGTTGTACCAAAATGCTCATTCAGATCGCGTTCGGCTGTACTTTTATCAAAATTCCATTCGCCGAAGGCGGTCAGCTTAGAACTGTCATCAGTTAAGGCAAGGCTGTCGATACGTTTGTCGGGGATATCACTTTCTGGATAAATAATCTCGGCAGGTTCCATGACTCGGAGTCGTTCGGAGGCTGCTTCGTTTAGGTCCTGATCAATTATAAATTCGCCCGAAGCAAGATCGAGGATCGCAATACCTAACTGTTTGCCACCAACCCCGGCGACTGCCGCGAGACGGGTAATTCGCATCGCCTGATCGGGATCATCTATGGTCGCGGTGCCTGGTGTGAGCACTTCAACGATATCACGCTTGACAATTCCTTTGGCCAATTTGGGATCTTCGACTTGTTCAACAACGACAACTTTTTCGCCTGCTTTGAGCAGTCGGGCCAGGTAACGGTCGCCGGCATGGTAGGGTACTCCTGCCAACGGGATTCTTTCCCCTTTGCCGTGTGATCTTGAAGTTAGAGTAATACCAAGAATAGGGGCTGCCTTAACGGCGTCGTCGCCGAACATTTCATAGAAATCACCCATGCGAAAGAATAGTATTTTGTCTGGATGTTTTTCTTTGACAGAATAAAACTGTCGCATGAGAGGACTGATACCGTCGGGGTTCTTCCCCTTCACTGTCATCGAGCGACTACCTGATACGCTTCGGCATGTGTTTTCTCAAGGGTGAGCTTGAATGCTTTTGCTTCTTCGAATGTCCCGAATTTTCCGATATATACAACATGATATTTTTTGCCCGAAATTGTTTTTGATCCGATGTCGCGTTTCTTTTTGTACGCCTTAAATATGTTCGATTGTTTTTTGGCATTGCTTCGAGAAGAAAAGACACCAACCTGAATCGAGTAATAAGTTCCGGTAATGTCATCCGCCCGGTTATCCATAGTTGAAGAAGATGACATGCCGCTTAGGAGATCAACTATTGAATCAAGACCTACCGCATCGGGGTACCCTTCGCGCAACAGATTGTAGTAGAAAACTGCATCGTCAATTTTCTTAGTACGTGCCGACTGACAACCAAGAAGATATAACGATTGCGGGACAACAATATCTGATTTACTTCTTGAGAGGTCTCTAAGCACTACTTCGGAACCACGTTTTCTTCGGGATGCGAGCATTAGTCTTGCTTTATCAAGCTTAGCCTGCTGACCAGATTCGGTATTATCGGATCTGACAATCAGTCGGTCCGATTTTCTAATCGCCACATCAATTTCAGAATTTTGTTCATTTAACAAGGCAGAGATTCGGAGCATGCGGGCGTAATAGCGACCATCTTCCCACCTCGCACTATATTCCGCAACCAGTTCGGTCAACCTGCGATGGTTTTGTTCAAGGAGATAGATTTCGGCCAGGCGGAGATAAATTTCTTCCTGATAGCGTACCGGCACAGATGCATTCAGAGCTGCTTCCAGGGCACGAGCAGAACTTTTTCCATTAGTTTCGATAAGAGCCTGACAAAAGACAATGCGACCATCACGGCTGCCGGCAGAGCTATAACGAGAGAGGGAATCCTGGGCTTCTCTCAAATTTCCATTTTTAATCAGACTAAATAGATCTTTGGCATTTGTTACCGGTTGTATTAATGAAAATAATATAAAAACTACAGCGATTTGTTTTAACATAATAACTAATTATACGCCCGGTCTGTCAGAATGTGTCAAGTAGTGACGGAGATTTTACTGCAGGCTTGATCCTGACTGTTTTTCTTAAGGAGTTCTCGCTTCAGCTCAAGAGTGCGCAGCAACTCATCGACTCTCTTGCGGTCACCTTTTTCAAGACATATTCTTGTCAATTCCAAAAGTGAAAGCAGGTCGTCCGGGTAGTCGTCAATAATACCTTGAAGGATATCTGCAGTCGCCTTGAGGTCACCTTTTTTCTCATTTAGTTCTGCAAGGGTTAATCTGGCGCCTATATTTTTTGGATCATGTTCTAAAATATTTTCACAAATTCGTATAATTTCTTCAAATCTGCCCAGATCAAAAAGTGCTTTCTTAAGACGATCAATCACCAAATGTCCCTGATCGGGTACAGCTTTGATCAAACGATTCCAGAAATTAACCGCATCTTCAAATCGTTCTTCCTGGGCGTAGGAATCACCCACCAACATATATGCAGGCACATAGGATGGATCAAGACTGATCGCTTCTTTTAGAACTATTCTCGCTTTATGATATTCTCTTTGCCCATACAACTGCTTTGCGATGCGATATTTATAGATCGCTAACGGTTTTTTAGAATTGTTTCCCTCAAGTTTGAGCAACTGATCGGCGGTATGGAACGCTTCATCCCACTTGCCAACTTTTTCGTGCACTTTCAAAAGTGTGGCAACTGCCCAACGGTTTTTTGAGTCTATTAACATTAACTCACGCAGGGCTTTTTCTGCTGTTTCGAAATCATCCATTGCCATATAGTCTGAAGTTAGCTCTTTTAAGACTGCCGATTTTTCTTCTTTACTTAATCCCGCTCTGAGAGTTAGGTCTTTATGAACCTCAAGTGCTAATTGGGGTTGATTGTTCTCCCTTAGGATCTCACCAAGTCTGATATAGGCATCTATATTGGATGAATCTTCGGCTACCACTTGTCTTAAATGTGTAAAAGCTGACTCAGGTTTATCCTCGAGCAGATCTTTGAGTGCTTTGACATAAGTTGAAGATTCTTTTTTAGTTTTTCTGGTTTTGAATCTTTCGTAAACGAGATAGAATGATGTCGCTCCGAAAAAGAGAACCAGCAATGTAAGGATATAGTCGATCATTCGCCATTTCCTCTGCTTGAATCAAATGGAGAGTTAAGGCGCTGTGCTTTAAGATCAGCTCCTTTTATAAGGTCTGCAGATTCTTCAATTGGCCTGTTACGCAGAATAGTCACCTCGGCTTCAAGAGCCTTGATTCTTCGACGAGCTGAACGGTACAAGACCGTTTGCTTGATGTAAATCATAATAAAAATAAACAACGACAACAGTGAGCCTGCTGCAAAAGCCCAAAAGACAACTTCGGCCAATGCAACGTTCATATATGCCCCATCGGCGAACGGTTGCTTATTCACATTTACACGCTCGTCATTATTGTGCGAAATGAATGCAAAGCAGCAAAGAATCAGAGCGATAACCAAAACTACTATTATTGCGCGCACAAAACCTCCATAAGTTTCAAAACTGTATCACCTATCCAAAAATTTCCCGAACAATATTACTATTCAAAAGTAAGCGAAGTCATCATTGCAGTCGTTTCCTGCATTACGGCATCATAGAAATCGTACTCACATATCATTCCGGCAACGACAATGAGGTTATCTTTCTTAAATGCAAAAATGGCACCGCCATAAGTTCCATTTACACGACGGCCACCGGCAGACGATGCCGAAGATTGAATTTCACGAATGTAAACTGCTTTACCTTTCCAGATCACACCTCGTTTATCACCGACGCGTAGAGTCGCCATTCCGGCCGGCACTAAATCACGAACAGAAAGAATTTCGAACTCTGACATGATTTCTTTTTTCTGTTTTGATTTATAGGTTTTCGATAGGATTGAATCGACATACGGCCTGACACCCATTGTTGTTGTATCAGAAAAAATAACAAACTTAGGCATTTGAGTTTGGTCGGGGACCTCTTGATAATGTGAAGGAATACCATATTCTTTTTGAATACATACCAGTCGAATATGTGGTCTCTTCTTGCTGGACTGAGTTTTCCCTTTCCAACTTCCTACCAGGTTCATGGAAAAACCATAGTCGGCATCGACATAGATACCATCAGTAATTTTTCCTGTTTTCTTCTTTTTCCGTCCTGCTTCTGCTGTAGTAATCAAGATTAAGACAGACAGTCCAAATATTAAGATTCGTTTCATCGAATTCCTCCGGTTGATCTAATTTCTCCTGCAAGTACAAGTTTTGTTCTTATACACTCGATAGTCAAGTATTTATTACAAAAGGTGATAAGCTATCTAAATTTATCGGGTTAAATAGTTCGGATTCTATAATCAATCTGCGAAATGGGGTAATTTTGGGGGTTTCTCAGCTTCTGTCGAAACCGATTTTTCGCATTGAAGAGGCTTTTAAGTATTCATACATACCGGTAAAGCGGAATTCACTGAGCAATTTATTCAGTTTTATCTTAAATGTATCAGTAGAGCCATAGGTTCTAAATTGCTGTCTTGCCGATAAGCCTTCAACTCGAGGCAAATTTTCATCAACCTCCCATGGATGCATATACACTATTGCCGGTCGGCCTTGTTTGTTTAGTTTTTTTATACACCAACGAGTGTACCAGTATGGTGAATGTCTCAAATATCCACCTCCACCAAGAGGTATATTCCGTCCCATAAATCGCAGGGTTGAAGCGGGAACTTCCCAAAGATATTTATTGTCTTCAAAGGACATTCGGAATGTATCGGTTGGTCCTTTGGGCATACCATAGATATCATGTTTAATTGGAAAGATTGAACTATCATATTCAAAACCAAGCTCCGCTAAAATCTCAAAAGCCCATGCTTGCTCATCTGTTATCGACCAAGTAGGTGCCCGATACCCTTTTAATGTGATACCTCCAGCCCTGGAAATTATTTCGATAGCTTTTGAAGTATCACTCCTGAATTGTTCTGGATTCATCTTGCTAACCATTGTATGAGAGTAGCTGTGACAGGCGACCTCGTGTCCGGCTGCAACAATCTCTCTTATCAATTCAGGGTGTCGTTCGGCACACCATCCTAAAATAAACCAGGTAGCGCGAACAGAGTGCTGATCAAAAATAGATAGAAGTTTACGAGTATTGCGGGCAATCGTAGATGGCAGATCCGGCCAATCCTTAAAAGTGAAACGACCTTGCAGTGCTTCAACAACAAACCATTCTTCTAAATCGACAGTAAGAAGATTCAACTGTTTTGAGATCAATTATCTATCCAGTCGTATCTTTGTTAAAGTTTGTAGAAAATCAGCCATCTTCTTTATCAGGCGTATAACTGTATTCGTAACGATTACTGTCATATTGTTTGGGAAGATTCCCTGACATATTATTTAGAATTGTTCCGATAAGTTTCTTCTCATTGGTGTTGATAATATCCACTGCTCTTGCCGCTAAAGTCCTCTGAGTCTCCCCCGCTTTGATAACTAAAAGGGCACCATCAGTTTCGGGAGCAATTAGCATCGGATCAGATACAGGAATAACCGGAGGAGAATCTATAAGTATAAGATCATAGTAGAATTTGAGTCCATTTAGCATCGCCCCAAATTCAGACGGTTTGAAAAAGTCTTCAATTGGGTAGCAGTATTTACCCGCTGTGATAACATCAAGTCGCTCCATCGAACTTGCTTTAATAACCTCTTTGGGAGGAATTCCTTCGGTCAGAATTTCTGAAGTTCCACGTTTTCTTTCGAGTGCAAACAGTTTATGAATCGAGGGGCGCCTCATGTCGGCATCGATCACCAAAGTATTCATTCCATTAAAAGCTGCAGCTATACCCAGCATCGAACAGATAGTTGATTTACCTTCGGATAAAACAGCAGAAGTTATCAATATAGTTTTTAGTTCACCATTATTATGTGATTTGCGGAGCCGTTGGAGGAGTCTCTTAAACTCTATAAGAGATGGCATATCCGGTGGACAAAATTCTATGATTGATCTGGTATTATTTCCATTTGCCATTCCTAAATACTACTCCTCACTAACGATTTCATCAACAGCATCAGCCAATTTTTCAAAAGTTTGATTAGCCAAAGCAACGGTTTTATTAATATCATCAAGCGATGGATTCAATTCAACTACTCTCTGTAGTCTTTCGAGCCCTTTTTTCCAAAGCAACCTTGACTGTTCGAAATAACATTGAGCCAGTTCTGCTTGAAGGTCAATATACGTTGGGTTGGCAGCTATTTCTATTTCAAGTGCCTTAATTCTGTCCCCTACCGCTTTCTCTGTTATCAAATTCGGATGCAAAATAAATTTCATATGGAAGGTCGAAAATTCACGACGTTGACGGTCTTTTTTCTGATGTCTAACACGCTGGAGCAAGTCAATCGCTTTTACGAGGTCATTACATGCAAGTGCAGTCATACCATCATTGAAAGTATTTCCCATAATATTGGCGTAAGTAAGAGAAGCACGGTGGAAACTTTCATGGACACGTTCAAGTTCATCTTTGAAGGTAGCCTGAGTAGGGTTGTTAATAACATTATGCAGAAGTGTCAGGCCAAGATTATAATATGCATCAGAGTAATACATATTAATACTAACGGCATCCTCAAGCTCTTCAATTGCTCGGCCAATTTGTTCATCGGCCATCAATGCCTCGGCATAATTATTCCTATAGTCTGCATAGCTCGATTTTTCCCTAACGGCCATCGCTGCCGATGCTATTGCTGCCTGAAAATCACCAAGTGCAAGTTCTGTCATTCCAAGGAAGTTAAGAGCCTGGTGGTTGTGTGGATCAAATTTTGTTACGGCGAGAAGCATCTCACGAGCTTCAGAATAAAACCCTTTATAATAAAAAGCTGTACCAATATGGTATAACAAACGGGGGTCAGACTCAACTGAGGCGTTGTTGTAAGCTTGTAAAAGAGATTCTATTTCATCCTTCTTGTCATCATGCGAAACTTGCACAAAAGAGAGAACCTGATCGGGGGAGATATTATTCGGGTGTGGATTTTCTGTTGTCTCAGTCGGCACACCATCAATCAGAACTGTAGTTACGACTGTACCAACGGCGGCATCATTAACAGTTCGGATTTGATATTCCTTTTCTCTGTCTCTTATCTTGCTTGAAAGTCTAAATGTTTCCATACTTTGTGCCCGTTCATAAAGAACAGATGGGACGTTTCCACACCTGTCTATCTAAAAGGAGTTATTGACTGCCATTACGATCCATTAGAATAACTACTGAAGAAATCAATCCAACGACACCTACAACAACCGGTAATCCAACTCCAAGAAAACCAGCTTCTCGCCGAGGCAGGTAGAAAGTATCTTCCCTACCGAGTATATATCGGGCAGGGAAACCTTTTTCGGTATATTTCTTTAGATTTATTCTGATAGTCTGAGCGTAAGTACCATCTTTTCGCATAAGTGATGCCTTTTTCATGTCAGCATCTGGAGCAGGTCCACCTGCCAGCGCAAGAGCATCCATAATATCAATTCCATCTTCAAAAGTAATCGGTCCCGGAGCGGTGACAGCCCCGATCACATAGATCAAATTCTTGCGCTCAGAATTTGAAGTTAGATTTCCCCCGAGAACAGATGCGATAGTTCGAGGGATTTCTATTGTGTCAGTTCGTTCT
>JAUVAR010000073.1 GCA_030591625.1 Candidatus Zixiibacteriota bacterium | reverse complement strand
CCGACGCCTTGCTTTCATAAAGCTTAGGATAAGATTACTCAAAACCTTGTAAGCCCAGTGGACAAACGTTTTTCCCTGGTCCAGAGTTTGATATTCTTTGACAATTACTAATAGAGCTGACTGCACGATTTCCTCAGCATCTTGCTGGTTCCATACCTTACAGTTCACCAAGTAGCGAAATCTTACCAGCAACTGATGAAATAATTCCTGTTCCGCTCCCTGATCGCCGCCTCTGGCAAGGCTATAGTATTCGCCAATTTCCAACGATAATCCTCAAGTCAGATGTATAATAGTACGTTGGGTGTCATTCATAGGGGTATAATTCCAATTTAAGCCCTATCTCCCTTATTCGCAATAAGTAATTTCGTATCAACAACTTCCCACCAATTTGTGTTACACTAATTATTACTAACCGAGTGTAACAAGTGGGTGTTGTTCACAATTTTGAGGCACAACTAAGGCTCTTAATTTCCACCCCTGGAACTACTTGGGATCGCTTTATTATTTAGCTCCAGCCTTTGCATTCAACCCCATAATTAACCCCAAAACAACCGACCAAATTGCCGCCAAGCCGATCTGATATTCTTTATCGAGTGAGAATGTTAGAGTATGAGCAGGAATCCAGAACCAGATCAGAGTCCACCAGGCCTTAACTAATCCATCATAATTTCTCTGCCATAGAATCAGGTTGTCCTCCAACCTATGAATGAACATCATCTGGGGACCGAAAAATATATTTGTTAAGACAGAGACAGCAAACGCCCACCCAATACCAGTATTAAAGCATTGTGGAAGAAGATTATTGTCCAGGAGCGAATGGGTGAATCCCTTCATACCAGCAAAACCATATTTGATTATTACACCCAACAAGGCCCAGCCAGCCATTTTGCCAAGTAATTGAATAACTGTACATGGCAATAATATCCTCTTTTTGAGGATACAATACGAGAGGACTTCGCCAAATGTACCGAGAATTGCAAATTGTATTGCAGCAGATAACAATGGCCAATTTGTGACCCAATCAATATAAGATTCCATCCCCAACTATAGAAATTATCGGCCTATGAATCAACCAGATAATTTCATAATTATATGATAGCGTCGGTAAATTTTAGTTTGATGAAAACAGCCTAGATATAGACACAGGTCATTGATTCAATTATTTGTTTGAGAGTTGAATATTTTGGTTTCCACCCGAGGATTTCATCGGCACACAAAGATTTTGCAATCAACTCAGCACAATCTCCCCTACGTCGAGGAGCAATATCAACAGCGATTGTTTTTCCTGTCAATTCTTCAACCATACGGATTACTTCCAGCACCGAATACCCCTCCCCGGTACCAAGATTGAGCGTTGTACTGTTATCTTTCAATATGAAATCAAGGCTTTTCAGATGCGCATCCGCCAAATCATCAACATGAATATAGTCACGAACGCCGGTGCCATCTTTAGTGTCATAATCATTTCCAAAGACAATAACTTTTTCTCGTATCCCGGCAGCAACTTCAAAAACAATCGGAATTAAATTACCAGGGTTGCTTTCTTTATGCCGAATAACACCTTCTACATCATAACCGGCTGCATTAAAATATCGAAGATTGGCAAAATGAATATCTCCCAAGCGGCTGAACCATTCAATATTTTGCTCAATTACAAGTTTTGTATAACCGTAATAGTTCTCAGGCTTAAGGGGATGATTTTCATCAACAGGTAGATACTCAGGATAACCGTAAACAGCAGCCGAAGATGAAAAGACAATATATTTCACATTATGCTTACTCATCTGCTTTAGAATATTTAGCGAACCAGTGATATTGTTGATAGCATACTTCGATGGTTCCTCCATCGATTCTCCTGCATCCTTGAAGGCGGCCAGATGAATGACCGCATCAATCTTCTTAGACATAGCATTATCTAATTCCGCTTCATTTAATATATCACCCTCAATAATTTCAACCCCAGGGACAATATTGTCACGGTGTCCCGAAGAGAAATTATCGAAAACGACCAGATCACTTCCTGATTTCACCAGATGTTTGACGACATGTGACCCGATATATCCGGCACCACCAATAACCATGATTCGATTAGCATTGTCTGATATTTTGTTCATACTATTCTTTGAGCACCCTGTCTCTAAAAAATTTCGTATTTATAATACTGCCTTCACCAATAGCAGCTTCAATGTTATACAATATACTCATGTGCAATTTTGTTCTCATAATATTTATCGAGCTTGTGTACTAATGATATATTTTCTTAAAATGAGCAGTTCGCCTCGATCTGAAATTACTTCGGTTTGAATTATAATATATTGTTATAATATTCATCTGACAAATAATAGTTTTGCTATTAAATAAATTAAAACCCAACGATATGAGCAGACTACAACGCCCGGTTATGCCGTATGAAGTATTATGCTAAATCCACATCAATCGGATTCTCTCTCGACAGGGGCTTACCATTTCAAACGAATTTCGACTATTAGAACTAACTCGTAACTGCCTAAACAGACTGCTCGAATTTGGATCGGAGGATAGCATCTTCAACGTACCACATTCAACACAAACAGCCTCATCTCTATTTTGGATCAGCCAGGATAAGAATAGAATCGTTCGGATTTTATATATGCTTTCTTATTGACTGCAACTAATAAGGCGAACAGCATTAAAAGTAAAACAGATTTCCCCATGGCTGTCTCCAATCTAAATGTGACAATGTCCTGTGTGCTTAGGACAAATATAGTATCGTATAACGATTTATAAAGGGCAGACCATAAGCAAGACAAACATAACTGCTATCCTTGATCGTGATTGATCTCAGGTATTTCCTCAAGTTTCATCCAACTTAGACGCCCTTATACACGAGTAAACATATCTTTATTGTTCGTATCTATATACTTGCAACAATACAAGTTAAGCATCCACGTAAATAGTCCGACAAATATAAAATAACTAAGTGTGGCTTTTGAATAAAAATATATTAATAATAGCGATAGTCACATTAGTATAAACTTGTATTCAGGAGTTGACAGTTGGGGACCACTAATAAAGCACTTGAAAAAAAGATTAACAAAAAGATATCCAAATCTGTAACGAGTGATTTTCAGATCGGTGATAATTTTTGTATCGACATTAAAGAGCTCGACAGCATTTTTACAGCTCTCAAAGAAAAGTCGTTTGATCTTATCGGTCCAACCGTAAAAGAACAAACTATAGCCTTCGACCAAATCGAATCTGTTAAAGATTTACCCGAAGGTTATACCGATGAACAATCACCCGGAATATACCGAGTAAAAAAAACTGACTCCAAAACATTGTTCAACTTCACAACAGGATCAAACTCACTCAAGAAATATCTCTACCCACCACATCACACGCTATGGACTGCCTCAAGGAATAAAGGTAATTTCACAGTAAAAGAAAATATTCCGAACTTGAAGCCACTCGCTATAATAGGACTCAGAGCATGCGATCTAAAAGCAATGTTTGTTCAAGACAGAGTACTAACACAAGGTGAATATAAAGATTCATATTATCAACTCCGCAGAAATAGCCTGTTCATTGTGGCAGTGAATTGTTCACGCTCTGTCTCAACATGTTTTTGCACATCAATGGGCTCTGGTCCTTCAGTTACCAATGATTTTGATCTCGCACTAACAGAACTAATTACAAACACTACTCATAAATTCAGATTAGAAGTCGGATCAGACAAAGGATTAGACGTTGTTAAAAACCTGAAATTCAAAGCAGCAACCAACAAAGAACTCAATGACGCAAAAGAAGTTATCAAAAAAACAACAAACTCTATTACGCGACAACTCGACCTCCACCATCTTGATGTCATTCTCAAAGGAAGTCACGACCATAAAATATGGGATGAAATCGGCAAAGAATGCCTCAACTGCGGCAATTGCACAATGGCTTGTCCAACCTGCTTCTGCCACACCCTTGAAGACACCACCGACTTAACCGGCTCAACTGCTCAACGTACACGCAGGTGGGACTCCTGCTTTACTATCGAATTCTCATACCTGCATGGTGGCTCTGTTCGTACTTCTTCTGGTGCTCGCTACCGTCATTGGATGACCCACAAACTTGCAACCTGGATTGAACAGTTCGACATGTCAGGCTGTGTTGGCTGTGGACGATGCATCACCTGGTGTCCGGTTGGTATAGACATTACAGAAGTAGCACAAACATTAAGACAGACAGTATTGGATGAAGCTCATGCGGTAGCATGGGAGGAAATATAGTATGCAACAAACTTTGGAACCGTATCTGGCTGAGCATCCTTTTCTAAAAGGCATGAACTCACATCATGTAGAACTTATTACCGGATGCGCCGAAAACAGACGCTACAATCCTGGTGAATTCCTCTATCGCGAAGGTGATGAAGCAACCCATTTCTATTTCATTCGACATGGCCGCCTTGCTCAGGAAATCCTCCGCCCTCAAAAAGGTGGCATAGTCATCCAAACTTCGGGTCCCGGCGATGTTCTCGGGTGGGCCTGGCTCTTCCCCCCTCACTTTAGAAATCTTGATTGTCGCGCCGTCGAGCTAACAAGGGTCTTAGCTCTCGACGGTGTCTGTCTTAGAGAAAAATGCGAACAAGACCATGAGCTTGGATACGAGATCATGAAACGATTCGCTCATCTAATGGAACAAGAACTTGAATCAATGCGCTTGAGGCTACTGGATATTTATGGAAACAACGATTGAACATAACTGCGAACAGGTTGTGAACAATAACCATACGATGACACCAACTATATATAGAGTTGAAAAGAATCGTAGGGATACACACGACACGTTTACACTACATCTCTCACCGGAAGATCAACCACTTGAAACTGTCTATGAACCAGGACAATTCAATATGCTCTATGCCTTCGGAGTCGGTGAAGTACCAATTTCTATTAGTGGCGACACGACCGAATGGCCAAAACTTGTCCACACAATTAGAGCCGTCGGCTCTGTCACGAATGCCCTGCAATCACTCGCGACAGGTGACAGCATTGGGGTAAGAGGACCTTACGGTAAACCATGGCCAGTCGAAGCAACCAAAGGGAAAGATATCATTCTTGTTGCCGGTGGAATCGGACTGGCACCTCTTCGCCCCGCTATTTACCAGATCCTTCACAATCGCGAAAGTTATGGTAAAGTTATTCTCCTCTACGGCTCAAGACGTCCCCTTGACATTCTATTCAGAAAAGAACTTGAAAAATGGCGTTCACGCTTAGACATGTTCGTTGATGTTACTGTTGACTCATCAGATAGAAACTGGAATGGCAATGTCGGTGTAGTCCCAAGACTAATCGACACAGCAAACTTTGACCCAATTGATACGGCGGCATTCGTCTGTGGACCCGAAGTAATGATGCGCTTCACTGCAATGGCCTTAAATAAAAGAGGCGTCAGTAGTGATAACATCTACGTTTCACTGGAAAGAAACATGAAATGCGGTGTTGGACTTTGCGGGCACTGCCAAATGAGCAATCAATTCATCTGCAAGGATGGTCCTGTTTACACTTACTCACAGGTTCGTGAAACAGTACTTATCAGGGAGATATAATATGCCAAGCTTGAAAAAACCAACATTGGCCGTTTGGAAATTTGCTTCCTGTGATGGATGTCAGCTAAGCCTCTTAGACTGCGAAGATGAACTCCTCGCGGTTGCAGATGCAGTACAAATCGCTAATTTCCCCGAAGCAAGCCGTGCTGTACAAAAAGGACCATACGATATTTCGCTCGTTGAAGGATCAATAACAACTCCTCATGATGCCGAACGTATCCACAAAGTACGAAGGTCTTCTCGTTACTTAATTTCAATTGGGTCATGTTCAACAGCCGGTGGTATTCAAGGTTTACGAAATTTCGCAAACGTCAAAGCATTCACAAACACTGTCTATGCTCACCCTGAATACATTTCAACATTAAAAAAATCAACGCCGATTTCAGATCATGTTCAAGTAGATTATGAATTACGAGGATGCCCGGTAAACAAATATCAATTACTGGAACTCTTAAGTGCTCTGATCAATAATAGAAAACCTGTCATCTCAGCTCATTCAGTTTGTCTCGAATGCAAAATGAAAGGCAACCCGTGTATCATGGTCGCACATGGCACCCCCTGCCTTGGACCTGTTACCCACGCCGGTTGCGACGCTCTTTGTCCGTCATATAACCGAGGTTGTTTCGGATGCTATGGTCCCAAAGAAACAGCCGAACCTGCATCGTTGAGTCGCAGAATGGCCGAGTTCCATAATGTCAGAAAACCTGAACTCGTCCATCTCTACCGCTCATACAACGCCGTTGCCGATGAATTCAAGAAGGAAAGCGAATCTCATGAAACAGACTAAAACCCTCAAAGTTGATTATCTCGCACGAGTCGAAGGCGAGGGTGGCATGACTGTCAAAATGAGTGGCGATAAGGTCACCGAAGTAAGATTGAATATCTTCGAGCCTCCAAGATTCTTTGAAGCATTCCTTAAAGGACGTTCATATAAAGAAGTGCCGGACATCACCTCCCGCATCTGCGGTATATGCCCAATCGCATACCAATCGAGTTCGATTCAGGCGATGGAACAAATTCTTGGAATCGAAGTGAATGAACAAGTCCGCACCCTAAGAAGATTGATGTATTGCGGTGAATGGATCGAAAGTCATGCCCTTCACATGTTCATGCTGCACGCACCTGATTTCTTAGGTTATCAAGATGCTATTGAACTTGCAAAAGATCATCCCGATGAAGTCAAACTCGGCCTCTTTCTTAAAAAGACCGGCAATGATTTAGTCAATCTGGTTGGTGGACGAGAAATTCATCCAATCAATATGCGGGTTGGTGGATTTTATAAACTTCCCACCAAAGCAGAACTCAATTCACTCCTGGATAATCTCAAGAAAGCGCGCGATGGTTCTATTAAAGCTATCGAATTCCTTGCCACTCTCGAAATGCCATCATTGGAACGTGACTACGAATTCGTAGCCCTCAGACATGAAAGCGAATACCCTATAGATTCAGGACGAATCATTTCCAACAAAGGAATTGATATCGACATTAGCCAATTTGAATCTCATTTCACAGAAAGTCATGTCGAACATTCAACTTCTTTGCATTCTAAAGTCATTGAACGAGGCAACTACCATGTTGGACCACTTGCCCGCTTTAATCTTAATTTTGACCGCCTGCCCTTGTCAATTCAATCATTAGCAAAATCTGTTGGACTCGAACCTGAATGCAAAAACCCATTCAAATCAATTCTCATTAGAGGCATTGAACTTCTCTACTCGTTTGAAGAGTCGATTCGGATTATTGAACAATACGAACGCCCCGACGAAGCGTATGTTGTTCATGAACCCAAAGCTGGTGTTGGTTATGGTTGCACCGAAGCACCAAGAGGAATTTGCTGGCATCGATACGAAATTACAGACGATGGTAGTGTGGCTACAGCTCGTATTGTTCCCCCTACCTCTCAAAACCAGGGGACGATAGAAGATGACCTTAGGCAGTTCGTCTCAGAAAATATCAATATGCCAGAAGATGACCTTACCTGGCGTTGCGAGCAGGCGATTCGAAACTATGACCCATGTATCTCCTGCTCCTGCCATTACCTGAAACTAAAATTCGAACAGGTATAGAATCACTTGACTGAGCAAGTAGTAAAATCACAAACAAGGATCATCGGAGTGGGCAACCAGTTCCGCTCCGACGATTCTGTTGGTGTATTGATAGCGCGCGAACTCGCAAACAACAAAGATCCCAATTATGACATCGTTGAACATCAGGGTGATGGAGCCACACTTATGGATCTATGGTCCGGCTTTGATAATGTTATTATAATCGACGCAGTAAGTTCAGGTTCTGAACCGGGGAATATCTTTCGTCTTGATGCCAACGAACAGAAAATCCCAACTGAATTTTTTAATTATTCCACCCACGCTTTTTCTGTCGCCGAAGCAGTAGAAATGGCTCGTACTTTAGGTACCCTACCAAAACAAATGATCCTCTACGGAATTGAAGGTCAGAACTTTTCAAATGGCACCGAGTTGACAGAACCAGTTCGTCAATCAATGCAAACTATTATTGAAGAAATAATATTATCCCTATAATAATTCTGCCATTTTGGTTAATTAGTCATAAAGACACCGACAGATAGAAATCACTACCTGCCGGCGATAATAACGAATGCGATTGCATTCTTATCTTATGTGTAAACAGCTATTTCAATAACAACATTTTCTTGGATTCAACATTGTCATTCGTTGATAAACGATAGAAATAGATTCCTGACGACATATCCGAAGCATCCCACATGATGCTATGAATTCCTGCCTCGAATGATCCGTTAGCCAGAACATCCACTTTCTGTCCTCTAATATTGAAGACTTCAAGTTTAACAAAAGATGCCTGCTCCAAACCGAACGAGATAGATGTGGTCGGGTTAAACGGGTTCGGATAGTTCTGGTTGAGTCCCACACTATTAGGGGTTGTCTCAAGAGCGATTGCATTTCCATCAGAGAAAATGTATCCACCTTCACACGCCTTGGTAACATTGTTACCTGCCTGGTTGTAACTGTTTGATGCATGAGTCACGTTAGTTACTTCATAACACCATTCGCCTTCGCAACCACTTTTTGTTTTGGCAGTAGTAAAAACCACGGCACCATTGGCATCAGTTAGTCCGCTAAATGTACCACCAACCGGACCGGTGGCTGTAGCTTCGACAGTGGCATTCGCCAGAGCGATATTGTTGTCATCATAGATGTAAATCGTACCAATTCCATTACAATTAGGACCGGCACTCTTCCGAGTCACAACAATATCATAAACATACATCGTACCTGCCTGAGGCGGATCATTCGCAACGATATAATCAACTTTCGTCTGTGTGTCCGAACCGTAGGCATTGGTTGCAGTTAATGCTACTGTGTAGGTACCTGCAACAGTATAGGTGTATGATGGATTTTGCACTGTTGAAGAATTTCCATCACCAAAAGTCCAACTCCATGAAGTCGGAGTGTTCGTTGACAGATCAGTAAAGTCCACAGAGAGAGGAACGTCGCCTGACACCGGAGATCCTGAGAAATCAGCAATCGGCGGATCGTTTGCAGGAGTGGTTACAGTGACATAGCCTACTTTTGTTTCAACATCAGAACCGTATGCATTGGTAGCTGTTAAAGAAACAGTATATGTCCCTGCTGCTGTATATGAGTATGATGGATTCTGTTGAGTTGAAGTTCCACCATCGCCAAATACCCAGCTCCAACTCGTCGGAGAGTTGGTTGACAGGTCAGTGAAATTAACCGCGAGCGGTGCGATACCATTCAAAGGGGTTCCTGAGAAATCTGCAATTGGCGGATCTGTGTTGGGTGCTACCATTTGCAAGGCAGCATTAGCATCAAGTAACCCATAACCATACTCGATATCCCATCCGGAAGAACCGAGATCAACAGCTGAGTTTTCCAAAATCGATTGCACTTCAGCAGGTGATAATGATCCACCAGATGCGGAAATGACTAGAGCCGCCACACCGGCAACATGTGGTGCTGCCATCGAAGTTCCCTGATAGAAATAATAGCTGAATGTAGTGTAGTCTGAGCCGTCGTGCGTCTGCTGTAGAACTCCATCAACATATCCATCGCCATCTTGATC
Source organism: Candidatus Zixiibacteriota bacterium (assembly GCA_030591625.1). Lineage (GTDB taxonomy): Bacteria > Zixibacteria > MSB-5A5 > GN15 > FEB-12. The sequence continues at coordinate 502 of JAUVAR010000073.1, read as the reverse complement.
AATAGTGACATCACCACCCGGTGCAGTAATATCTACTTCACTATTAAATGTTGAGAAGTATGAAAGCGTACTGTCAAGCCTGACAGAAGATACCGAGATACATTGTGTGTATGCAGCCGGATATTCCAAAACATTCCGACCAGAATTACCGGCAGCACAGACGATTGTTACGCCCATGTTGTATGCGTAGATACACGCATCTTCCATAATCGTCGAAGGAAATCTTGAACCCAAACTCATATTAATAACTTTGGCTCCATTATCTGCAGCAAAGTAAATACCATTGGCGATGACATCAGTTGCACCACTTCCGCTGGCGTCAAGAACTTTCACTGGCATTATAGAGCAATTGTATGCGATGCCAGTTACACCCAGATTGTTGTTGGTAGATTGGGCGATAGTTCCGGCAACATGAGTACCATGACCGTTATCATCGTTCGGATGCGAGTCATTATTGATAAAATCATAACCCTGAACAAATGTTGTTTGCGCCAAGTCTGGT